>NZ_JAJLOZ010000117.1:0-6838 GCF_025548615.1 Arthrobacter sp. A2-55
GCCCACCGGCCACAGCTACGTCTCAACAGCCCCACCCCTCCCCGGCCCCACACGCAGGCAACGCACCCGACGGCGATGACAGGTACAGCGCGGCTAGCTGCCCAAAATGTGCCTCAGGGCCGGTTCCAGCGACTCGTGCCGGAACTGGTACCCGCCTTCCACAGCCTTCCCGGCAGACACCCGCTGGTCCGCGAGCGCCAGTTCCTGGGCGCCCTGGCGGCCCAGGAGCAATTTGGGCCCGACCGCCGGCACGGCGACCATGGCCGGACGGCGCAGCACGGTGGCCAGCACCCGCGCATACTGTTCGGCCGTCACAGGGTGCGGGGCCACCCCATTGAGCGGCCCCTCCACCCCGGCGTCCAGCACCGCATCGGCGAAGAGCCCAACAATGTCGTCAATGCCAATCCAGCTTTGCCACTGCTCACGCCCCAGCGGGCCCCCCACGCCGGCCAGGTAGAGGGGCAGCAACCGTTGCAGCACGCCTCCGGCCGCCGACTGCACAATGCCCGTGCGGACGTTGACCACGCGCAGGCCGGCGTCCCCCGCAGGCCGGCAGGCGGCTTCCCAGTCGCGGCAGACAAGCGCCAGGAAGTCCGTGCCGGCCCGGTCGGACTCCACCAGTGCCCGTGACGACGCCTGCCCGTACTGGCCGTCGGCTTGGTGCGGCTGTGCCCCGTAGTAGCCCACGGCGGAGCCGGAAACCAGAGTCCGGGCAACGCCGTCGCCGGCCAAGAGGGCCAGCTTTTCCGCCAGCAGGGCCGTGCCCTGAATGCGGCTGCGATAGATGGCGTCCTTGGTCTTCGCCGTAAACCGGCCCCCAATGGTGTGCCCGGCCAGGTTGACCACGGCCGTGCAGCCGGCCAGCGACTGTGCGTCAAGGGTCCCGGTGGAGGGGTCCCAAAAAATTTCACCGGGCCCGCGGGGCGCCCGGCGCACCAAACGAAGCACGGTGTGCCCACCACCTTCCAGCAGGGCGCACAGCTGCGTGCCGATCATCCCGGAGGCGCCCGCCACGGCGATGGTGAGCGGGGGCCCTGCATGCTGGCCGTGGAAGGCCAGCTCGCCAAGCAGCTGCCGTTCCCGAAACGCAAACATGCGCTCCAGTGCGCCCTCCAGCTGTGCCGCCGCCCACGCCTTTCCGGGCAGCGGAGGCAGCTGGTAGGTGATCGTGTCCGTCATGATGGTGCTGCCGGGCACCGGCCCGTCGGCAAAGTCGTGCCGGTGCGTCCACGAAGTCAGCGGCCCTTCCGTCATGACATCCGTAAACGACACGCCCGGCACCAGCTCAGTGTGCAGGGCATCCCACCGCAGCTGCGGTCGCAGGGCGTTGAGGCTGCGCAGGCTTTCCGGCAGCAGCCCCTGCAACGTCCCCGCCGCCGAGCCCAGCCACAGGCCGAGCCCGCCGGGTGCACCCACGCCCAGGGCCGCCGTCGAGCCTGGGTTGATGCCGTCGCTGGGCTCTGCCAGCACGGTCCCCAGGAACGACGGCGTCAGCCTCACCAGGGCGCCGGGCCGGGTGAACCACGTGAAGACGTCCGCGCGGGGGTGGGGAAGAGCCGTGGTGCGGCTAAAGGTGTGCATTGAATCTCCCGGTGGTGGGGCCAGCTGCTGCCTCCCACGCTACCCGGTGTGAAAGCCGTGAAGGCCCCCCTTGGCCGGAGTAATTTCCGCCTCCACCCGGGACACCATGCCGGGTGCGGAGTCCGATTCCAGCCAGTCGAGCAGCTGCCTGACATCAGGCTCCGGCCCTTCCGCCACCACTTCCACGGTGCCGTCCGCCCGGTTCACGGCATTCCCGTCCAGCTGCAGCTGCGCGGCCTTGCGGGCCGTCAGCCACCGGAAGCCAACGCCCTGGACCATGCCGTGCACGACGGCGGTGAGCCGTACAGGCCCGCTGTTTCCGGCCATGGCACCTCCTTCCCGCGTTGGCCACATGTTCCCACGGTTTGGCGCCGCTGGGGAGGGTTGCGCCCCATGTCAGTGGCCCTTGCTAGATTCAAGGGACTGCACTTTGGACTTGCTGGAAGGCGCCGCCATGTTCCTCCTCCCCACCCGCCCGGACCGTCCGGACGTCACCGGCTCGCCCCTGATCTTTTCCGCCTCCGACCTGGTGGTGGCGAGTGAGTGCCAGTACCGGACCCTGCGGATCCTGGATGAAAAGCTGGGCCGGGCGCAGAAGCCCGGGTTCCCGGAGGACGCCATGTTGCGCCGGGCCGCCGAACTCGGCGACGCCTTTGAGCACAAGGTCCTGAGCGAGCTCGTTGCCCAGCACGGCCCGTGGGATCCGGCCACCGGCACGGGTGTGAAGGTCGTGGAACGCGGGGAGCTGAGCTGGGCCGCCCTGGAGTCCAAGCGGGAGGAAACGCTGGCAGCGCTGCGTGGCGGGGCCGACGTCGTTTTTCAGGCCACGTTCTTTGACGGTTCGCTGCTCGGATTCGCAGACTTCCTGGTTCGGCAGCCGGATGGCTCCTATGCCGTGTGGGACACCAAGCTGGCCCGGCACGCCCGCACCAGCGCGCTGCTGCAGCTCGCCGCCTACGGCGACCAGTTGGAAAAGTACGGCATAGCTGTGGCTCCCGTGACCACCCTGGTGCTGGGCGACCGCACGCACAGCAACCACCCCATGGCGGACCTGCTGCCCGTGTTCCGCGAACGCAGGGACCACTTTCTGGCGCTGACCGCGGGGCACCGGAAGCAGGCAGGGACGGTGGCCTGGCTGCAGGAGGGCATCACTTATTGCGGGCGCTGCGACTATTGCACGCAGCAGGTGGCGGAGCACCGGGACCTGCTCCTGGTCAACGGAATGACGGGTTCGCAGCGCCGCAAGCTCCTGGCCCAGGGCATCTCCACCATCGACGCTCTCGCGGCAATGCCGCGGTCCGCCGCCACCGGGCCGCTGGCCCGCCTGCGTGACCAGTCGCGCATGCAAGTGGGCCTGGAAACCGCGGACGGCACGGCAACCGCGGGCACCGGTGCGGAGGCGCACCAGCTCAGCTACAAGGTGCTGCGGGACAGCGTCAGCCGCCTGCCCGCGCCCAGCGACGGCGACATTTTCTTTGACTTTGAGGGGGACCCGCTCTGGCAGGATCCGGCCACGGAAAAATGGAGCCTGGAGTACTTGTTTGGCTCCATCGAGGCCCCTGCGCCGGGCGCCGCCCCAGGCACACGGGAAGTGTTCACGCCGTTCTGGGCCCATTCCCGCGCCGGGGAACGTGCAGCCTTTTTGGCGTTCCTCGAGTATGTGGAGACCCGCCGCCGCCAGTGGCCGGACATGCACGTCTACCACTATGCGCCGTACGAAAAATCGGCCCTGCGGAACCTTTCCGTCCTCCACGGCGCCGGCGAGGACATTGTGGACGGCTGGCTGCGCAGCGGCCTGCTCGTGGACCTGCTGGACACCGTCCGCCAGTCCGTCCGGATTTCCGAGTCCTCCTATTCCATCAAGAAGCTGGAGCCGTTTTACATGCCCGCCGGACGCGTAGGGGACGTGACAAACGCCGGGGCCTCCGTAGTTGCCTATGCGGACTATTGTGCCGAGCGCGACGCCGGCCTGGCCGGGGACATTGGCCAGGCCGCCAAGGCCCGGGAGACCTTGGAGTCAATCTCCGCGTACAACGAGTACGACTGCCTTTCCACCCTGCGCCTGCGCAACTGGCTGTTCAGCATCGGGGCGGCCGTGCAGGTGGCGGCCTGGACCGAGGGCAGCGGAAAGCTGGACGTTTCCGAGGCAAAGAAGGACAGCCACGAACCCAGCCCCGGGGAACTGCAGCTGCTCGCGTTCCTGGACGGATTGCGGGCCCAAAAAGGCCATGAATTCACCCCTGAAGAGAACGCCGTGGACATGGTTGCGGCCGCCGCCAGCTATCACCGCCGAGAGGACAAGCAGTTCTGGTGGGGCCACTTTGACAGGCTGGAGAGGCAGCCAGATGCCTGGGCCGAGGAACGCAACATCCTGCGCATCCAGGAGGTTGCGGTGGTGGAGGACTGGGCCAAACCGGCGGACAAGCCCCGGGCACGGACTGAGAGCCGCATCCTCCAGGTGACGGGAACGGCAACGGAAGGCTCCGACTTCCGCCCGGAAACCGAGTGGTTTGGGATGTTTGACGCCCCCCTGCCGGACGGAATGGCCGAAGAAACAGGCGATCCCGCCGCGGCCGCCCGGCGCGGAGGCCTGTTCAACATCACCGTGCTGGAAGACATGTCCGATCCCGCAACCCCGGAACTGACCACGCTGCTCGTGGCGGAAAAGTCCACCCTGAAAGTCCAGCCATACGGCCAGCTGCCCATGGCCCTGACCCCAAACCAGCCTGTCCGCACCACCAGCATCCGGACTGCCCTGGCCGAGCTGGCCTCGACGGTGGGGAGCAGCCTTCCCGACCTGCCCAGGCACCCCGGCATTGAAATCCTGCGCAAGGCCCGCCCCAGGCTGGCCGGAGGCGCCAACCTGCCCAGCGCCGTCGTGCCCGGGGACGGACACAGCCTGCAGGGCAGGGACTACATTGGCGCCATCACCGAAGCCGTGCTGGCCCTTGACCACTCCTACCTGGCTGTCCAGGGGCCTCCCGGCACCGGGAAGACCCATGTCGGCTCGCACGTGGTTGCGAATTTGGTGGCGCGCGGGTGGAAAGTCGGGGTGGTGGGTCAATCGCACGCCGTGGTGGAAAACATGCTGCGGGCCGCCGTGGAGAAGGCCGGAGTCGACCCGGAACGGGTGGGCAAAAAGCTGGCCGCCCCGCACCAGGTGCCGTGGAAAGTCACGGATGACAAACAATTTGGCCGGCTGCTGGGCGGGCCGGAGGGGGCCTTGATCGGCGGAACTGCCTGGACCATGACGGGCGCCAACGTACCGGCCGGGTCGCTGGATTTGTTGGTCATTGACGAGGCCGGGCAGTACTCACTGGCCAACACGCTCGCCGTGGCGCAGTCCGCCCAGCGGCTGCTGCTGCTGGGCGATCCACAGCAGCTGCCGCAAGTCACCCAGGGCTCACACCCCGCACCTGTTGACGAATCCGCCCTGGGCTGGCTGTCGGCCGGGCACGCCACGCTGCCGCCGGAACTTGGCTACTTTCTGGCAGATTCGTGGCGCATGCACCCGGCACTGTGCGCGGCCGTGTCGCGGCTTAGTTATGAGGGAAAGCTGCAGTCCGCACCGGCTGCTTCCGAGCGCCACCTGGCCGGCAAGCCCGCCGGGGTGGAAACGGTCTTCGTGGCGCCTTCGCCGCACAGCACGCGGGAGAATGTCCAGTCCTCACCGGAGGAGGCCGCCGAAGTGGTGGCCCAGGCCAAGGCTCACATCGGGCTGTCATGGACGCCCGGCGCCGGGGAGTCCCGGCGCCCGCTCCGGGCGGAGGACGTCCTGGTGGTGGCCGCCTACAACGCCCAGGTGCACTTGGTGCGCGGTGCACTGGACGCGGCCGGGCTGCAGGATGTGCGTGTGGGCACAGTGGACAAGTTTCAGGGGCAGGAGGCGCCCGTGGTGCTGGTGACGATGGCCTGTGCGGACCCCGCAGCCGCGCCGCGCGGCATGGAGTTCCTGCTCAACCGCAACCGCATCAATGTGGCCGTTTCCCGCGGCAAGTGGCGGGCCGTGGTGATCCGCTCGCCCGAGCTGAGCAATTTCATGCCATCCACGCCCGCGGGGCTGGAGGAATTGGGGGCATTCATCGGCCTGTGCACGCGGGGCGGCACGCCTGCCATGCCATAAAATGGGAGCACTGCCGCGCCGCGGCGTCCCACCACCACCCCGAAGGCCCCGCCATGCGCTCCACTGAAAATGCCGTTGCGCAGTGGCATGCCCAATCGCAGCTGCGCCGCGGACCGGGCTGGAGGCTGATGCAGACAGCGCCCTGGGCGGTGGCCTTCCTCAGCTCCGCCTTCACGCCCGCCCGGCAGCGCATCCCGCTGGAAGGGTTCCATGCGGACCTGGCCGCATTCATGAAGGAACTGCGCCACGAGAACCTCAGCCTCAACGAGTCCTGGCAGGCCTCCAACTACGCGGATTCCTGGGTGCGCAGCCAGTTCCTGGCCCGGCCCATGGTGGAGGGCCGCTTTGTGTACGAGCCGACAGCCAGCACCTCCCGCGTGCTCGCGTTCATGGACACCAGCACCTCGGACCACACCAACCTCAACAGTTCCCGCCTGAACACCCTGCTGACCAGCATTGAGGCCCTTTCGTTCCAGACGAATGCCAACCCGGAACACCGCATAGCTCAGCTGGAGGCGGAAATCGCCGAACGCCAGGCCGAGGCCCAGGCCCTGCGGGACGGCCAGAACCCGGCCGTGCTCTCCGACGACTCAGCCGTCGCCGCCGTCCGCAGCATCTTGGACCTGGCGGCCAGCCTCCCGGCCGACTTCAAGCTCATGCGCGACGGCGTCCAGGAAATGCTGCACACCATCCGCCAGGAAATCATGGAATCCTCGGTGACGAAGGGAGTGGCCGTGGGCCAGGTCCTTGACGGGGACAGGGCCCTGCGCAACACTGCCGAGGGCGGGACTTTCCAAGGATTCACCGATTTCCTCAATGACCCCACCCGGCAGGCCCGCTTCCGGCAGGCCGTCAATGAGGTGCTGGAACGCGGTTTCACCAGCCAGCTTTCGCCCGGCGAACGGACCACCCTGGCCACCCTGGTGCG
This sequence comes from Arthrobacter sp. A2-55, assembly GCF_025548615.1. NCBI lineage: Bacteria > Bacillati > Actinomycetota > Actinomycetes > Micrococcales > Micrococcaceae > Arthrobacter > Arthrobacter sp. A2-55. Next base: position 6,633 of record NZ_JAJLOZ010000117.1, read on the forward strand.
GGAAATGCGACGCCAGGCAGCCGACGTCCACGCCATCTACGGCCGCCTGTCCGAGAGCCTGCACACCTTCGTCCAGTCCGATGAGTTCAAGGATTCGGTGCTGCTGCGCCAGGCCATACATGCCGCCGAACAGGCCGTTGCAGGGGCTGGGCTTGGCCCCCGCACCCCTGTCGCCACGCCGCTGTTGTTCGCCCCCAACTTTGAAA
>NZ_JAJLOZ010000118.1:0-6408 GCF_025548615.1 Arthrobacter sp. A2-55
CGTGACTTTTCCGAACATTGGTCCTCAAGCCCCAAGTCTCCGCCAACCACCCCAACGTCAAGCGGGCCCGCGACTTGAAAACCCAGGGCTTGAAGCCAGCCGACATCGGCAAGATCATCGGGGTAAGCCGCGCCACCGTCTACCGCTACCTCACAATGGAACCGGAATAACCGCAGAACCCCCGGGGACGATGTCGGCACTGCGTCTCGTAATATGCCTCTTATCCAGACGGTCGACCAGGCACTCTGCGGCTTACTAAATCGAGATCATAGGCCAAGGGTAGTTTGTCCGGCGGAGAGAACCCATTTGAAAGCGCACCCTAATGTCAGAGGCGCCGTCTATCGTGAGAGGTGAAGTCTGTCCCACCCGAGGGGCAGCCGGATACTCACCAGGAGAACCTCGTTGAACAGCCCGAGTGACAGCCGCTCCGTCTTCGTCGTCCACGGTCGCAATGAACTGCTCCGCAAGTCGATGTTTGACTTCCTGCGGAGCATCAACTTGTCACCAATGGAGTGGACAACTGCCGTTGAGCTTACAGGCGAAGGCTCACCCTACATCGGTCAGGTGCTCGATGTGGCCTTCGACCACGCGACTGCTGTAGTCGTCCTGATGACACCCGATGAGGTGGCGTACCTGCAGCCCCGCTATGGGCATGGCGAAAGCGACCAGGAAACGCAGCCCGCGCCGCAAGCTCGCCCCAATGTACTGTTCGAAGCCGGAATTTGTCAAGGTGAATGAGGCCAGCGGGAGTTAGGCGGCTACTTTTGAGTTGTCTTTCTCGGCTGGCTTGTTGATCCAGGCGCTGTCGGGGGCGGTGAGGATTTTTGGGTCGTTGTTGGTGGTGAATCGTTCGGGAGTTTTTGCTCGTGCGGCAGCGAGGGTTTTGGTGCGTTCAAGGGCTTTGCCGGCGGCCAGCCCGTAGTGGACGTCTGCCGGGGTGTTGAGTCCGATTCCGGTGTGGCAGTGCCTGTGGTTGTATCCCTCGACGAAGGAGTCCATGAAGGCCCTCGCGTCAGGCAGGGAGCCAAAGCGCTCGGGGAATAAGGGGGCAAACTTCAGGGACTTGAACCAGGCCTCGCTGTACGGATTGTCATTGCTGACCCGGGGCCGGGAATGGGACCGGGTGACCTCCAGGTCCGAGAGCAGGGCGGCGACTGTTTTGGATGTCATGGAAGTTCCGCGGTCAGCGTGGACGATTTGTGGGATGCCGTGGATGCCGAAGATTTCCTTCATCATTTCCACGGCCAGTTCCCCGGACTCGTGGGCATGGACGTACGCGCCGACGATGTAGCGCGAATAGATGTCGATCATCACGTAGCAGTCGTAGTATTTGCCCTTGACCGGGCCGGCCAATTTTGTAATGTCCTATGCCGACCTCCGGACTATGCCGATGATTCGGCAATGGCGCAGGTCATTGGTACTGCTGAGGTTCGAAAGGTCGGCATAGTCACGTAATCGGGGCCACCCTTGAGACACGGAGTGTCTGGAGGTGAGGTTCGTGACGAAGAGATCGCCGACGGCCCGGCCGCACGCGGATCGGATTCCGCGGGTTCCGGCGGGCCCCTTGGTGCCAATGGTTGAGGAGTGCTCGGGGTGGTTGGCCGCTCAAGGGTATTCACCGGGGTCAGCGGCTGGGATCGTGAACTTGCTGAAGCGGTTGAGCTTGTGGATGCGGGACGTGGACGCCGGGGGCGATGAGATCGACGGGGAATTGCTCGACCGGTTCGTCGCGGCGGAGCGTTCAAGAGATTTCGTGTGCTTCACGGTGAAGGACTCGATGGGCGCAATGCGCAGGTTCTTGACGGCCGGCGGATATCTGGGCGTGGCTAAGGCGGAAGTGTGTCCGGCCACGGCGGCCCAGGCGGCGGTGATCCAGTGGTGTTCGTGGATGCGTGATCAGCGCGGTCTGACCGAAAAGACGATCGATGCCCGCTGCCACTACGCTGCCGGACTCCTGGATGAGGTCACAACGGTGGATGGGACCATGGGGTGGTGCCATCTCGATGCGGCGGTCGTTAACGAGTACGTCACTGTTCGTGGACGCCCCTACGGCGTTGTTACCCGCGCTCATATCGTCGACGCTGTCGGTTGCCTGCTGCGGTGGGCTTTGAGTGCTGGTTATCTCGACCGGGACCTGGCCGCTGGGATCCTCAAGCCTCCTGGGACGCGAAGGTCTTTGCCTCGAGGTGTCAGCGCCGAGCAGATCGCGGCTTTGCTGGCCGCGGGTGACCCGGGCACCGTGATGGGGGCGAGGGACCGGGCGGTGGTGATGATCCTCGTGCGGCTGGGTTTGCGTGCTGGCGAGGCCGCGCGTCTGAGGCTCGACGATATCGACTGGGCCGGTGGAAGGGTCACGGTTGCAGGTAAGGGCCGCGAGCACACGCTGCCGTTGCCGGTCGATGTGGGTGAGGCGCTGACGGCGTGGCTGAGACGTCGACCGCCAGCTCTGGATCGGGCTGTGTTCGTGCGGATGAAGGCTCCGCGGCGAATGATGACGCCCTCGGCGATCTCAGGGATCATCGCCCGGTTGTCGAATCTTGCAGGGATCGACCAGATCCATGCGCACCGGCTGCGGCACACCGCCGCGATGAACGTCATGGCCGGGGGTGGTTCCTTATCCGAGGCCAAGGAGCTACTGGGCCACGTCTATACCGCCACCACGATGGCTTACGCGAAGGTCGACCTCGCATCGCTGCGTGAGTTGGTCGTCCCGTTCGGGCAGGTGCCGCGATGACAACGTTGCGCGAACGCTTGGAGGAGTATCTGGTGATGCGCCGGGCGCTCGGGTTCCAGCTCAACGATATCGAGCGGCAGGTAGGACTGTTCTGCACATGGCTCGAAGATCACGGACAGACGCAGACCTTCAGCATCGAGGACGCCGTGACATGGGCCCGTCTCAACCCCGATGCCCATCCCTCGTGGTGGGCGACCCGACTATCCTTGGTGCGTCGCTTTGCCGGCTACCTCAACGCGAATGGTGTTGATGTTCCGGTCATCCCCACTGGCTTGCTTCCGGCGAAGAAGCCCCGCGCGGTGCCGTTCATCTATAGCCAAGAGGACCTCGATGCATTGCTTGCCTCCTGCGACGCTGAGTTCACCGACGAACGGGTTGTCGCGACGGTACGCACCGTCATCGGTCTGCTGGCTGCCACGGGCCTGCGGATCAGTGAAGCACTGAACCTCCTGATTGATGACATTGATCAGGAAAACAATGTGCTGGTGATCAAGGCCGCGAAGTCTGATGAGCGCCTCGTTCCCGTGCACCCCTCGACAACGGCCGCTCTCAGGGAGTACATCGTCCTGCCCGCCAGGACGGCCACGCACCCCGATCCGCACGGCCCGGTCTTCGTGACCTCCAAGGGGACCAGATACGTCTACGTGTCATTCCAGTCCCTGTTCAAACGAGTCCGAGATACTGCCGGACTCACCCCGCGCGGCAGAGCACGCCCTCGGCTCCACGACCTGCGGCACACCTTCGCCACCGCGCACATGACCGCGGCCTACGCCCACGGTGGTGACCCCGACCGGGTGCTGTCGTTACTCGCCACCTGGCTGGGGCATTCCGACCCCGCCCACACCTACTGGTACCTGACGGCGACAGGGGAACTCATGGCCCTGGCCGCCGGCATGCTCGAACCCATTCCCGAAGGAGAAACTTCATGAACGCCTTGGCCATCAGCCTGCAAACCTACTTCACTACCTTCGCCCACGCCCAGCGGGACCTCTCTACCAACACCATTGCTTCCTACCGCGACACGTGGCGGACGCTCCTGAAGTATCTGACAGCGACGCTCGGGGTTCCCGCCGACGCGCTCGACTTCGATGCCGTCACCGCGACCAACGTCACCGCGTTTCTCGACCATCTCGAGCAAGAGCGTGGCAACAGCGCCAAGACCCGAAACGTTCGCTTGACCGCGATCCGCGCCGTGCTCGGCAGAGCTCTGCCCGACCACCCCGAATACGCCGCGACGATCACACAAGTCCTCGCGATCCCTCCTAAACGCACGACAAGGCCAGTCGTTGAATTCCTCTCTCCAAGCGAGGTCAACGCCCTGCTCACCGCGCCCAACCAGCAGACCTGGACCGGACGACGTGACCACGCCATACTGACGATGACAGTGCAGACCGGCCTTCGGATCAGTGAGATCTGCTCATTGACCCACGACGACATCCATCTCGGCACCGGTCCCCACATCGCCTGCACCGGCAAAGGGCGACACCAACGCATCACCCCGTTGACTCGAACCACCGTGAGCACGATGAAGAACTACCTCAACGAACGCAGCACTCTTCCAGGAACCGCACTGTTCTGTGGCCCCCACGGGCAACCCCTGTCCCGCGACGCGCTCGAGCACCGCCTCGCCAAACACCTCACCACCGCAACGACCATGTGCCCCAGCCTCGCCGCCAAACACGTCACCATGCACACCCTGCGGCACACTACAGCGATGAATCTCCTTGCCGCCGGAGTCGACGTTTCCGTCATCGCGCTCTGGCTCGGACACGCCGACACCCACAGCACCGACGCCTACCTCCACGCCGACATGGCCATCAAGCAAGCCGCCATCGACCGGACCAGACCACCCAACGTCAAGCCCGGAACATACCAACCAGAACCCGACATCCTGGCCTGGCTCACATCCCTGTGACTATGCCGACCTTTCGAACCTCAGCAGTACCAATGACCTGAGCCATTGCCGAATCATCGGCATAGTCCGGAGGTCGGCATAGGACATTTAATGCCGATGTCGGCATTAAATATCCCAGCTCAGCACCTGACCGGGTGCGGTCGCTAAAAGCTCCGGGATGGCCCGGGCCGGGTGGCGTGCGATCCGGCGGCGTTCCTTGACCTGTTTGTTCTCCTCCAGGACACGGTAAAACGTGGAGATTGAGCACAGGTAGATGCCTTCGTCCAGCAGCCGGGCATAGATCTGCACCGGCGGCAGGTCCACGAACTCCCTTGAATTCACGGTCGCCAGGATGTGGGCGTGCTCGGCCGCTGAAAGCTTGTTTGCCGGCGCCGGGGCCGGCGCGGGGTCTTCTCCCGGGGTGCGGGGTTTGCGGGTTGCCGTGGCCCTGGAGACCCCGGCAATCACGGCCGCTTCCCGGGTGGGGAGGCCAGCCACGGTCAGGGCGGTGTAGGCGGCCAACAGGGTTTCTTGTACCAGGGCTGCTGCTCCGCGCTTTCGGAGATATCCTCCAAAAGCAGTCGTGCTTTTTCCATAATCGACAACGCAGCTTCAGTCCGTGCCAGCTTGCGTTCACTCACCTCCAGCTGCCGACGTAGACGCCCGATTTCTGCCTGATCGGCAGTGGGTCTGCCAATCTTTTCCCCGGGCTTCTTGCCCTCAAGGACTCCGGCGTCACGGAGCTTGCGCCACTCGGTGATCTGGGAGGAATACAAGCCCTCACGGCGCAGGAAGGCCCCGCCGCCGGTGCCGTCGTCACAGGCCTGCTGGTACGCAGCCAAGTACGCCAATTTCTGTGCCGGCGTGAACGACCTGCGAGGGGTCGGGCCACCGGACCTGGGGCCAATATTACTCATGGACCCATTCTCCCGCGGCGGGGAAATAGTAGAGACAGACATTAGTGGTGATCCTGATTCTCGCCCTACGAATTAGACGAAGTTGCTATGAGGTGCTGGCCTTACCCAACCCTGACACGTAGGGAGCTGGCATGGCCCTGGGGCGTGACGCCAAACGAACTGTTCTCGTAGAAGTAGGAGATGTGCGTCCGTTCAGTGATGTTGCTGGACGCCATGCGATCCGACTCTCGAATGCGCCAGCGAGTCGGCAGGCGTTGGCCAATCGGCTTCGAACCGCAGGCTGCGCCGTAGACCTCAACGGCCTAGACTGGCACACGACTGGCGACTTCACAGCACCGCCGCCTCCAGGCGACGGCCTCCCACTCGGGCGTCGTCTACCGAGTGGCACCTCAGCGAGGAAGGCCATCGACTTCGATCTCAAGTACTTCAATAAGGGCAGCAACCGAATTGACAAGCTTCAGGTGATTAACCGAGGAACGGAGACCGCCTATGAGGTTGCCCTGTCGGTTCCTGAGAACGCAGCCCTCGATCTGCGCTCGACCGGCGTCGAACCAATTACAAAGATTCCCGGCGGAGGCCGCTCCGTCACCGTAGACGTCCTCAACACAGGGCGCATGATGGGAGGTCCGCGAGGGGACGACGCCTTCGACGTCACCATCACGGCACGTGCCCAGAGCGGTGAACAGGTTGTCCAAGACGTTTTCCTCGATCTGAACGGATAATAACGATGGATGAAGAGATCCGAGTTCCAGTGAGCCTGCCACTCGACAGCGACGGCTTCTTGCGTCGCGAATGCCCGACTTGTGAACAGGAGTTCCAATGGTTCAGTCACACCGAAGGTGATGATGACGCCGAGCTAGTCT
>NZ_JAJLOZ010000119.1:0-6292 GCF_025548615.1 Arthrobacter sp. A2-55
GCGATCGTAAAGTGGCATTACGAATCTCAATCACTCATATTGAGTATTTCGAACCACCTGCCCCTCCCGCCCCCTCCCGCGAACCGGCACTTAACGTGGATGTTTCGGCGCAACATCCACGTTAAGTGCCGGTTCGCGAGGGGTGGAGGGGCGGTTAGCGCGTCAAGGCGTGTCGAGGCGGAGCTTGAGCCACCCGATCAGCGCGCGGGCCTGCTTGCGCTGGAATGCCCGCAGCGTGGGCATGCCGGGCGAGTCTGGCCGGCGGGACATGTCCATGAAGTAGCCCGCAAACCCTGCCAGCACCCCGTTGATTGCTGCAGCGGGGACACCGGAAAAAGCCGGATGGCTGTCCAGGAATCTTTCCGGGCGGCTGTCCGGGTCCAGGGACTTGACGTTGATGAGCACGCTCAGGGCATCCACCCAGAATGCGCCGACGGCGGCCCACGGCCAGTCAACCAGCACCGCCCGGGAACCTCCCGTGTCCCCGCCCGGACCACCGGTCAGCAGGATGTTGTCCGTGCGCAAGTCCCCGTGGACCAGTGAAGTGCCGGCCAGGCATTCCACTCCTGCCCGGGCCAGCGCAACCAACTCCGCTAAATTCACCAATGCCCACGGGTCCAGACCCTCCATGGGCCTGCGCTGCAGCTTTTCCCACCCCATGAATGCGCCGCGCAGCGAGTCCTGGTACAGGGGAAGGTCCAGCCCGGCAGGCAGTTCCACCCGGGCCACCTCCGCCAGGGTATGCAGCACAACGCCGAGCTCGTCCTCCTGCCAGGGTTCCCTCGGATGCCGGCCGTCCACGTCGGTGAGGGCCAGCGCAACCCAAGTGCCGTCGTCGTACGTACCAAGGAGGCGGGGCATGGGCAGGGCGGGCGGCAGGGAGGCGGTGATGGCTGCCTCACGCCGGTGCAGCGTGGCGGACGTGGCGTTGACGTCCGCGCTGACCGCCTTGACGAAGGCCCGGCGTCCCGAGGCCAGCCGCACCCGGTCCGCTGTCCCCGGGGAAAAGCCTCCGGACTGGGTGGCAGCCTCCACCACCGGCCCACCCAGGATTTCCTCAATGCCTGAGCGGACTGACGCCGGCAGTTCGGACCAGCCGATCCGTGAATTCATGGTGTGGCCGGTGCCAGGGTGAGGACGCAGGCGTCATCGGCAACCTCCCCGATTTCGGCCTGCCGGGCGCGCAGTTCATGCATCAGTCCCAGGGCGCCAAGTGTGGACTCGGTGCGTTCCAGGAACTCCTCCGGACCGCTGACCAGGCCCAGGTCCACGGCACGCCAGGCACCGTCCGTGGCCATCACCATGAGCTCTGGCCGGTCCAGCTGGACCACATGGGCATGGTCTGCGGCTTCAGGTTCGCGCCGGGCCACCCACAGCCGTCCCTGGGTGTTGCGCAGTTGCCGGTCGTGGATGAGCAGGCGGCGGCGTTCGGCCGGGTCCACGGGAGGCCGGGCCTGCTCGGGACCAGCCGCTGGCGGCTCCTGCGCCGGGGCCGCCAGCGCGGCGTCGACGGCGGCGTTGGCGTCACCGGAGCGCACCAGGTGGATGGCGCCGCCGGCCGTGCGCACCACCACCGAGCAGTCCGCCAGGCTGGCCACCTCCACCCCGTCGGCGTTGAGCTGCGCCACGGAGATGGCGGCGCTGGGAAAGCGGACCCGCTCGGCACCGACCAGCGGCATCGCCGCGGCGTCCACCGCGGCCAGCGCTGAGGCGAGCCTGGCCCGCACGCCCGTCCGCACCAGGTCGGTGCCCGGCCCGGCGAGGATCATGGTCAGGGCCTGGGCCAGCCACTGCGGGTCCGACGACGCCGGCAGCCCCAGCGGTTCCAGCAGCGGCGTGGCCCCGTCAATGACCCATGCGTTGGGGCCCTTGAACCCGCACGCATCCTCCATGACGTGGGCATCGCCCTCAAACAGCACGCGTGCACGGGTTTCCCAGGCAAGATTCATGCTTTCATCCTGCCACAAGGAAAACCGCGCCCGCCCCCGCTTTCCGCGCCCGTTGGTAGGGGTGCAAAAAGCGCGGACGGGCGCGGCCACTATTCGTTGTCGCCGACCCGGCGTCCCCAGCGGCGCTTGCGACCGATCTTGCGGTTAACGGCCCAGGGCGACTTCGCGGGACGCCCCTGTCCGTGCCACTGGTGCGGGCGGCAGATGGTGCAGCCCCTGTAGCGGCGGTGTGGTGAATGAGCCATGGCGGCTTCCTTTCCGAGACGTTCCCCACCCGGATGGGCAGGGTAGGCAAGGGATTCGGAAGCTCATGGTGGCGAGTTTACACCGAGGCTTGGCACGGCGGACGAAGGATTGAAACGCTGCCACAAGGAAAACCGGGCGAGGAAGCTACCCTTCGACGCCGAGTGTCTTGAGGATCAGTTCCCGGACGCGGCCGGCGTCGGCCTGCCCGCGGGTGGCCTTCATGACACCGCCCACAATGGCGCCAACGGCCTGGACCTTGCCGCCGCGGATCTTCTCCGCAACATCGGGCTGGGCGGCCAGGGCCTCGTCGATGGCTGTTTGCAGGGCGCCGTCGTCGGACACCACGGCCAGGCCGCGCTTGGCGACCACCTCGGGGGGGGTGCCTTCGCCTTCCAGAACGCCGTCGAGCACCTGGCGGGCCAGCTTGTCGTTGATGCTGCCGGCGGCGATCAGCTTTTCGATCTCCACCACGACGGCGGGCGTGACGCCCAGTGCTGCCGGGTCGACGTCGGCCACCTTGGCGCGGCGGGCGATCTCGCCCATCCACCACTTGCGCGCGGCAGCGGCCGAGGCGCCCGCGGCAACGGTTTCCTCAATCTCGTCCATGAGCCCGGCGTTGACCACGTCGCGGAACTCGAGGTCCGTGTAGCCCCAGTCGGACTGGAGGCGCTTGCGGCGCTCGGCCGGCGGCTCGGGCAGGCGGGAGCGCAGTTCCTCAACCCACTCAGCGGTGGTGACGATGGGGACCAGGTCCGGTTCGGGGAAGTAGCGGTAGTCGTCGGCGTCGGACTTCGGCCGCCCGGACGTGGTGGACTTCGTGTCCTCGTGCCAGTGGCGGGTTTCCTGCGTGATAAGCACGCCGGAATCCAAAACGGCCGCGTGGCGCTGGATCTCGAACTTCACGGCGTTTTCGACGGCGCGCAGCGAGTTCACGTTCTTGGTCTCGGTGCGGGTGCCGAATTTCTCCTGGCCGTGCGGGCGCAGGGAGACGTTGGCGTCGCAGCGGACGTTGCCGCGCTCCATCTTCGCGTCGGAAACGCCCAGGTTCTTCACGATTTCCCTGACCGCCGCAACGTACGCCTTGGCCAGTTCCGGGGCCCGTGAGCCGGCGCCTTCGATGGGCTTGGTGACAATTTCCACCAGCGGCACGCCGGAGCGGTTGTAGTCCACCAGGGAGAAATCGGCGCCCTGGATGCGGCCGGTGGCCCCGCCCATGTGCGTCAGCTTTCCGGCGTCTTCCTCCATGTGCGCGCGCTCAATTTCCACGCGGAACACGGCGCCGTCCTCCAGCTCGATGTCCAGCCAGCCGTCGTAGCAGATGGGGTCTTCGTACTGGGAGGTCTGGAAGTTCTTGGGGGTGTCCGGGTAGAAGTACTGCTTGCGGGCAAAGGTGCAGTGCTCGGCGATCTTGCAGTTCAGCGCCAGGCCGATCAGGATCGAGGACTCGACGGCCTTTTTGTTCACCACGGGCAGCACGCCGGGCAGGCCCAGGCACACTTCGTTGACGTTGGTGTTGGGCTCGTCGCCAAATTCATTGGGCGCGGAGGAGAACATCTTGGTCTTGGTGTTCAGCTCCACGTGGACCTCAAAGCCGAGGACGGGATCGTACTTTTCCATGGCCTCGTCGAAGCTCAAAATGGTGTCAACGCTCATTATTTTGCCTCCTTGGCTGCGGTCTCGACATGCTCAACCACCGATTCGGCCAGCGGCGGCGCCTGGTCCAGGATGGGGCCGCCCCACTGTGCCTCGAGCAGGGATTCCAGCACGGCGCCCACGCGGTACAGGCGGGCGTCCTCGCGGGCCGGGGCCAGCAGCTGGATGCCCACGGGCAGGCCGTCCTCGTCCGCCAGGCCGCCGGGCAGGGTCAGGCCCGGGACGCCGGCCATGTTCGCCGGGATGGTGGCGACGTCGTTCAAGTACATGGCGAGCGGGTCGTTAAGCTTCTCCCCCAGCTTGAACGCCGTGGTGGGCGCCGTCGGGGAAATCAGCACGTCCACCTGCGCAAACGCGGCGGCGAAGTCGCGCTGAATCAAGGTGCGCACCTTCTGGGCCGAGCCGTAGTAGGCGTCGTAGTAGCCGGCGGAAAGGGCGTAGGTGCCCAGGATGATGCGGCGCTTGACCTCGTCGCCGAAGCCGGCGGCACGGGTGGCGCCCATGACGCGCTCGATGGTGAGCGGGCCCTCGGTGGGCAGCGTGCGCAAGCCGAAGCGGACGCCGTCGAACTTGGCCAGGTTGGAGGACGCCTCGGACGGCATGATCAGGTAGTAGGCACCAAGCGCGTAGCCGAAGTTGGGGCAGGAGACCTCAATGATTTCGGCACCCGCGCCGCGGAGCAGCTCCAGGGATTCGTTGAAGCGGTTTTCGACGCCGGCCTGGTAGCCCTCGCCGTGCAGTTCCTTGATGATGCCGATCTTCATGCCGGCAACGTTGCCCAGGCGGGCGGCGTCGGCCAGGCCGGTGGAGGGGTCCGTCAGCGAGGTGGAGTCGAAGGGGTCGTGCCCGCCAATGACTTCCTGCAGCAGGGCGGAGTCCAGCACGGTCCGGGAGACCGGCCCGATCTGGTCCAGGGAGGAGGCCATGGCAATGGCGCCGTAGCGTGAAACCGCACCGTAGGTGGGCTTCACGCCCACCGTGCCGGTGACGGCGCCGGGCTGGCGGATGGAGCCGCCCGTGTCGGTGCCCAGGGCCAGGGGCGCCTCGAAGGCGGCGACGGCGGCCGCGGAGCCACCGCCGGAACCACCGGGAATGCGGTCCAGGTCCCACGGGTTGCGGGTGGGGCCGTAGGCGGAATGCTCCGTGGAGGAGCCCATGGCAAATTCGTCAAGGTTTGTCTTGCCGAGGATGGGCATGCGGGCGGCGCGGAGCTTCTTCACCACGGTGGCGTCATAGGGGCTCATCCAGCCCTCGAGGATCTTGGAGCCGGCCGTGGTGGGCTGGCCCTTCGTCACGATGAGGTCCTTGACGGCGATCGGCACGCCGGCCAGTTCGTGGAGTTGCTCACCCGCGGCGCGCCGCGCGTCGACGTCGGCCGCAACGGCCAGCGCCTCCTCGGCATTGACGTGCAGGAACGCGTTGACGCCACGGTCGCCGCCGTCGACGGCCGCAATGCGGTCCAGGTGGGCCTGGACCAGCTGCACGGAAGTGATTTCACCCGCGGCCAGCTTGGCTGCCATGTCGGCGGCGCTGAAACGGATCAGGTCAGTTGCACTCATGGATTAGCTCTCCTCCAAAATGGCGGGGACCTTGAAGCGGCCGTCCTGGGCGTCGGGGGCGCCGGAAAGGGCCTCTTCAGCGGTGAGCACATGGCCCACCACGTCCTCGCGCATCACATTGGTCAGCGGGATCGGGTGGGACGTGGCGGGAATGTCGTCCCCGGCAGCCTCGCTGACGCTTTTCACCGAATCCACGATCACTGCCAGTTCATTGGCCATGCGGTCCAGTTCGTCGTCACTCATCTCGATGTGAGCCAGTTGCGCCAAGTGCGCCACGTCCTCACGGTTGATCGCAGCCATGGATCTCCCCTGCAGAAAAAGAAAAATTGTGTCCCCACCAGCTTAGTCGCCCGTGGGCGGGGATAAATCCGGCTAGAGCTCCATCCGGTACACCCGCAGCATCTTGCCGTTTTCCGGGATGGGCCAGTCGCGCTCCGGCACGCGGGTGAAGCCAAGCTTGCGGTAGAGCGCATGGGCGCCGTGCCAGTCATCCCCCGTGGTCAGGCTCACGGCGCGGATCCCTTCGGTGTGCCTGGCCCGCTCCAGGATGGCCCCCACCATCGCCGCCCCCGCCCCGCTGCGCTGCACCTTCGGGTCCACCACCAGCAGCCGGAATTCCAGCTCCCCGGGCAGCGCGATGTCCGCCCATTCGTCCCCGTTGACGGCCAGCGTGGCGGAGCCAACCACCACGCCGTCGCGCTCGGCCACAATCACCGGAGCCACTGCCGCCCGCTCCGCCACGCGCAGAATCTTTTGCACGTACGGGTGGGCAACGCTGTCAAAGTACCCCGCACCCAGGTAGGCGTCGGCGGTGATGCGGGCAACGGCGTCGTAGTCTTCAGCGGTGGCGGGGCGGACGGAAACATTCATGCGGTCTTGGTTCTC
>NZ_JAJLOZ010000012.1:0-67599 GCF_025548615.1 Arthrobacter sp. A2-55
TGCGGCGATTTCCTTGAGCACGTCGATGGGCTTTTCGTCGTAGATGCAGGTGGGGCCGGAATGGAACACCCATTTGGGCGGCTTGGCTACTCTGGGCGATTGGTACCACCAGACAGCCACGCCGCCTTTCGCGGCCGTGCAGGATGGCAGATTGGCGGCACAATTGGGGTAAATGGCTTGATCAGTTGCCGTGCAGGCAGGCCTGTACTCGTAGACTAACGGGTCGAGGGCGCCGGCGGACGGATTCTTGCCGTACCGGCCTTCTGGCCCCGGCAGTGGATCCCAGGCGCTCACGTCAATTCCTGGAGCGTTCCAGTTGGTATCGACGGTTGGATCATCGGCCATACCGGGAATCGGGTTCAGGTACGAAAAAATGATCCCCAGTAACATGATGGACGCTAGTTTCAGCGTCGTCACTTGTGGACCTTTTTGGGGCATCACTTCTTGCTGCCTTGAAGATGTTCAACGGTGATTGCGATCCAGTGATCGTTATTGTATTTGCCGACCACTATGTCTGCGATGGGCGCGGTGACGCCTAAATCGTTCCTTACTGTTCGGTCGGCGTTGTAGTACTTCACGCGTTCCTGGCGAACCATGGTGATTGCCTGATAAGTCCCATCGTCGATCAGTGCGAATGGGCTATCGACTGACAGAATGTTCATTTGCCCGCCTTCAATCCACCTCCCTTCCTTGTGGCCTGCAGCAACCGTTTTTTCCATTGCCTGGCAGGTTTTGCATTCTGGGTCGCTGATGGCGAGCATGGGGCCGGCGTCTCCGGTTTCGAAGGCGTAGCCGAGGGTGGAGTACCAGTAGGTGGCGAAGGCTTCCAGGCCCTCCTTGGAGAATTCCTTGGCTTTGGCCGGCAGCACGGGGACGGGAACGTTTTGTGCCGGGCCGGCCGCCGTGGCCGGCTTGTACGCCGGCGCTGGGACGGTGGTCGGCGGATTGGTTTGCGCAGCACTTGCGGCGGCGGTGGCCGTTGCGGGAGCAGACTGCCCGGGGGACCCGCTTCCGGTCACTGGTGGGGCGGGGGATGAGCACCCGGCCAGCAACACGGCACCCAGCACCGTGGCCGCCAGGCGGAGACGGTGCCGCCCGGCCCCGGGGGAACCTCCGGAAATGGGCCTGGCATGCCCCGCCAATGACGGTTCCCCACGCGTTGTCAATGGTGGCCCTGCACGCCCTGCCACAGCCTGAATTGAGCGCCCAATGGTGAGCAAGTCCGTTGTCATAAGAGCCCCCGCCCAAGTCCCCCCGGGGCCGCCTCCTTGCGGTCCCCCGGCCTAGCTATATTCCAAGCTAGCCGACTTGACCAATCCCCGCCAGAAGTTATCCACAGCTTTGGCGGACAAAGGAGGTGAGAGTTCAATAACTCGTACTGGATGGATTGGGCGATGCGGCGCTGATCGGCTGGGCGAACTCAATGGAACTACTTGGCCGGTTCGTCGAGGCCCTGCAAGGCCAAGTCGCAGGTAACTGTCCATTCGCACAGCGCCAGGCCGTTTGAGGCTACGGGAGCCAAGAACACTTTGGACGTCCCCTCGAACAACCTCGTGATAGGCCGCGGTGAGGCCAACCGTCGGCTTCGCCTGGCCGATCGCTTTCTGCCCACAACCAACCCCCTGACACTTGTTACCATGCCACCCGCCCAGCCCATCCTTGGAGCTGCCTTCCTTTCCGGGGACGTGGGCACGGAACAGGCACTCGCCGTATCCCGATTCGCGGACGATGCCAGGTGCCTCGCCGACAATGGACGGATCACCGCAACGAAGGCGCGTGAACTCGAGGAGGCCCTGACGGGTGAAGCGGCCGGACCGGCACCCCCTGCCTTTCTGTTGACCAACCGCGTATGGTTTTTAGTGTCAGTAGCTCGTATGTCCAGGAGGTCCGCGATGTCTGTTTCAACCCACCCGAACGGCAATTTGAGCAAGGAGTCGCGGGACGCATCGCTCAAGTACTTGCAGGCCACCACGGAACCTGGCAAGGAACTGGACATTTTGGTGGTGGGTGGCGGCGTAGTCGGCGCAGGCGCAGCCCTGGACGCGGTGACACGAGGCCTAAACGTGGGGCTGGTGGAGGCCAACGACTGGGCCGCAGGGACGTCGTCGAGGTCCTCGAAGTTGATCCACGGCGGCCTGCGCTACCTTGAAATGCTGGACTTCGCGCTGGTCCAGGAGGCCCTTCAGGAGCGGGGCCTGCTCATCCAGCGGATCGCCCCACACCTGGTCCGTCCCGTGCCGTTCCTGTACCCGTTGACCAAACGGTGGGTTGAGCGGCCTTACGTTGGCGCCGGCATCATGCTTTACGACACGCTGGGCCTGACCAGCGGCAACAGCCGCGGCGTCCCCATGCACAAGCACCTCTCCCACAAGGGCACCATGCGGGCGGCACCCAGCCTGAAAGATGACGCCATGATCGGCTCCATCCGCTACTACGACGCCCAGGTGGACGACGCACGGCTCGTGGCCAACGTGATGCGGACGGCGGCCAGTTTTGGCGCCCACGTGGTCAACCAGACCAAGGTCATCGACTTCCTCCGGGAGGGCGAGCGCGTGGTCGGCGCCAAGGTCCAAAATCAGGAGGACGGCACGGAATTCGAAATTCGCGCCAAGCAGGTCATCAACGCGACCGGCGTCTGGACGGATGAAACCCAGGCCCTGGTCACGGACCGCGGGCAACTGAAGGTGCGGGCCTCCAAGGGCATCCACCTGGTGGTTCCCCGAGACAGGTTCCAATCCACGGTTGGCCTGATCCTGCGGACGGAGAAGTCGGTCCTGTTTGTCATTCCGTGGGGGCGGCACTGGATTATCGGCACCACCGACACGGATTGGAAGCTGGACAAGGCACATCCTGCAGCGTCCAGCGCCGACATCGACTACCTGCTGGGCCACGTCAACAAGGTCCTCAAGCGCCCCCTGAGCCGGGAAGATGTCGAGGGGGTGTACGCAGGTCTGCGTCCCCTGCTGGCGGGCGAAAACGACTCGACGGCCAAGCTGTCCCGGGAACACGTCGTCGCCCATCCCGTGCCTGGGCTGGTGGTGGTGGCCGGCGGCAAGTTCACCACCTACCGGGTCATGGGCAAGGATGCAGTCGACGAAGCCACCCGGGCCCTGGATGAAAAGGTGCCCGAAAGCTGCACCGAAACCATCCCGCTCCTGGGCGCCACCGGCTTCAAGGCAGCCTGGAACCGCAGGAACCGCACGGCTGACGAATCAGGTGTCCATGTGGCCCGGGTGGAACACCTGCTCAACCGCTACGGCTCCCTGACCCAGGAAGTGCTGGACCTCATGGCTGAGTCCCCGGAGCTGGCCGAGCCACTGCCCGGCGCGGACGACTACCTTGCCGCCGAGGTGGTTTACGCCACCACGCATGAAGGCGCCCTGCACCTCAACGATGTCCTCACGCGCCGCACCCGCATTTCCATCGAGGCGTGGGACAGGGGGGTTTCGGCCGCGCCAGTCGCCGCTAGACTCATGGGAGACGTGCTGGGGTGGAGCGACACCCAGCGGGACAACGAGATTGCCAATTACCTTGCGAGGGTGGAGGCCGAGAGGCTGAGCCAGCAGCAGCCCGACGACGTCACCGCCGATGCCGCCAGGATTGGCGCCCCCGGAATTGTCCCGCTCACCTAAGCCATGGAACCGCCGCAGCACCACAAAGCCCTGAAAGGCAGTCAATGACAGCAGGTTCGCTCGAGCGCTATGACACGGAACTGACCAACCCTGGCCTGGTGATCTTGGAAATGGAGGCCACGTCCAAGGAAGACGCCACGGCGCAGCTGGCGGCGAAGCTTTTTGAACAGGGCCGCGTCAGCGATTTGGAGGGCTTCCTGCGCCACGTCAATGCCCGTGAACACCAGATGGCGACGGGGCTTCCCGGCGGCATCGGCCTGCCCCACGCGCGCAGCGACTACGTCACGGAAACGTCCATCGCCGTAGGCATAACGAGGTTCGGCTACAGCCTGGATTTTGGTGCCGTTGACGGGCCCGCCAGCGTGATCTTGCTCATCGCCACGCCCGCCAGCTCGTTCTCCGAACACCTCGAGGTGCTGGCCACCCTGGCCCGTTCACTGTTCAAGGAAAACTTTCGGGAGTCACTGCGCCGCGCCCACGACCAGGAAGTCATCGCCGAGCTCATCAACTCCACCTTGGTTTTCTTCGACCATTAAACGCGGACGACGGCGGGACCCCGCCTGCCGCCGTCCGTCACCTTGGTGCCCCCTTGCCTGGGCTGCCATTCGCTGTTCTACACGCATACGAAGTACCGTTAGAGGGTGTTGAAAACTGCCCTCAAGCCCAAGTGGATCGCAGCCCTGGTGTTTGCGCTCGCCGTGGCTGCCGTGTTTGTCCTGCTCAGCCAATGGCAGTTCAACCGTTCCCTGCAAACGAATGTGCCACCGCCTTCCGTCACGGAAAAGGTGGCGCCCCTGCTCGACACCCTCCAGCCCGGCCAGCCCCTCCTGAGCAATGCCGAGGGCCAGCTGGTCACGGCCACCGGACATTACGATGCCTCCAAACAGGTGATCGTCGAGTCCCGCATGCAGGACGGAAAGCACGGCTACTGGGTGGTCACGGCACTGGTAGTTGACGGAGCGCCCGTCCTAAAGGGCGCAGGCGCCACGAAGGCAGCAGTCATTCCCGTGGCCCGCGGCTGGATAGCCGATCCGGCCAGCGCCCAGGCACCGCCGTCGGGGACGGTCAAGGTGGAAGGCCGCCTGCTCAACTCCGAGGGCCCCATCCTCGCCCAAAACCTGCCCTCCGGACACGTGAGCGCACTGTCGTCGGCGGAACTGACCAACATTTGGAACACCACCACCTATGCGGCGTTCATGGTGGCCCATGACCAGGTGGTTAACGGCGTGGACGTAGGAGCGGTGGGCACGAACACGAACATGGTGGCCATCACCGTCACGGCCACGGACCAAAATGGCAAGGTCAATTGGCTGAACATCTTCTATTCCATCGAATGGGTGCTCTTCGCCGGATTCGCCGTGTTCCTGTGGTGGCGACTGGTGGCCGACGACTACCGGCGGGAGCAGGACGAACTTTTTGACCTCAACCATGAGGACGACATTGAACCAAACCCAGATCTAGGAGCTACTGCACAGTGACTGAAACCAATCCCGCGGACCGCACCAAGGCAGCGCCTAAGCGGCGGTTCGGCGGAACCCCGGCCCAGATTCTGAGCTCCCTGAAGTTTTACAAGGTGCTGGCCTACGCAACTGGCACCATGCTGCTGCTGCTCACCGCCGAGCTGGTGGTCCGCTACGGCTTCGGCAGCGTGCTGATGGCTGGCGGCACCAACGCCGTGACCGGAGCATCCCACGGCTTCGGTTTTGTTGCCATCAACGCCGTCTCCGGCGGGGTGAACCTGTCCACAACCGTGCTGATTGTCCATGGCTGGATGTATGTGGTGTACCTCATCGCCGACTTCCGCCTGTGGTCCCTGATGCGCTGGCGTTTCCCGAAATTCATCCTCATCGCCTTGGGTGGCGTGATTCCGTTCCTGTCCTTCATTGTAGAGGGCAGGATCCACAAGCAGGTCCTTGCCGAGGTCGCCGCCAACCCGCAGGCGCCCAAGCGGTACTGACCGCGGCCCGGTACGGCGTGGGTTAAGATTGAACCGTGACTAATCCCGCTACAGCCCAGACTTCCCAGAAGCCCGTCCTGGTTGTGGACTACGGAGCCCAGTACGCTCAGCTGATTGCGCGCCGTGTGCGTGAGGCGAATGTGTACTCGGAAATCGTGCCGCATACCTACACCACTGCGCAGTTGCTGGCCAAGAACCCAGCTGCCATCATCCTCTCCGGCGGACCCTCCAGTGTCTACGCCGAGGGCGCACCCAATGTTGGTGCAGACTTGTTCGAAGCCGGCGTCCCGGTCCTGGGCATCTGCTACGGCTTCCAGGCCATGGCGGCAGCCCTTGGCGGCACCGTGGCGGAAACGGGGCAGCGTGAATACGGTGCCACCGCGGTGAGCCTGGACGGTGCTGGCCGCTCCATCCTCGCCGGCACCCCGGCGACCCAAAGCACCTGGATGAGCCACGGCGACAGTGTCCAGAAGGCCCCGGAGGGGTTTGACGTGCTTGCCTCCTCCGCCGGCGCCCCGGTGGCCGCCTTTGCCAACGAGGAAAAGTGCTTGTTCGGGGTCCAGTGGCACCCTGAAGTCAAGCACTCCGAGTTCGGCCAAAAGGTGCTCGAAAACTTCCTGTTCAACGGCGCCAAGCTGGAGAAGAACTGGACGGCCAGCAGCATCCTGGACGACCAGATTGAGCTCATCCGCCAGCAAATTGGCTCCGCCAAGGTCATTTGCGGCCTCTCGGGAGGCGTTGATTCCGCCGTTGCCGCAGCACTTGTCCAGCGCGCAGTAGGCGATCAGCTCACGTGTGTTTTCGTTAACCACGGCCTGCTCCGCCAGGGCGAGGCCGAACAGGTGGAGCATGACTTCGTGGCCTCCACCGGGGCCAAGCTGTACGTGGCCAACGAGCAGGACCGCTTCCTGAACGCATTGTCAGGCGTCTCCGACCCGGAGACCAAGCGCAAGATCATCGGCCGCGAGTTCATCCGCGCGTTCGAAGAGGCCGAGCGCGCCATCATGGCCGACGCCGCATCCGCAGGCGAAGAGATCAAGTTCCTGGTACAAGGGACGCTGTACCCCGACGTCGTCGAATCCGGCGGCGGCGAAGGTGCGGCCAACATCAAGAGCCACCACAATGTGGGCGGCCTGCCTGAGGACCTGCGTTTTGAGTTGGTTGAGCCGCTGCGCGCACTGTTCAAGGATGAAGTCCGGGCCGTGGGCGCCGAGCTGGGCCTGCCAGCCGAAATCGTGGGCCGCCAGCCCTTCCCGGGTCCCGGCCTGGGGATCCGCATTGTCGGTGAAATCACCGGCGAACGGCTGGAGCTGCTCCGCAAGGCTGACGCCATTGCCCGTGCCGAGCTGACAGCAGCCGGCCTGGACAATGAGGTGTGGCAGATGCCGGTGGTGCTCCTCGCCGACGTCCGCAGTGTCGGCGTCATGGGAGACGGCCGCACCTACGGCCACCCGATCGTATTGCGCCCGGTGTCCTCCGAGGACGCCATGACGGCGGACTGGTCGCGTCTCCCGTACGATCTGCTGGCACGGATCTCCAACAGGATCACCAACGAAGTGGAGGGTGTCAACCGGGTTGTCCTGGACGTCACCTCCAAGCCGCCGGGAACCATTGAGTGGGAGTAATCCCCCGGGGGCGCTGGAGGGCCCAACGGCCTAATTTTGGCCGAATTTGGAGCCCTCCAGTGTGCCGAACAGGTATTGGGGTGCAAGGGGCGATAGCCTAAAGTGCATGTCAGTATGGTCAAGACCGTTCCGCTCGAATGCAGAGAAGAAGGCACCCGTGTCCGAATTCGCAAGGCCCGATGAGAGCTCCACGGAGCTCCAGACCTGGCTTGCAGGATTGGATTCGTACGCTGGACCGGACACGGCGCTGGCTTTTGCCAAGACGGAATCCGGCTGCATCGATCTCAGCCATGCCCACCCCTCCGGCCTTGCCCAGCTGTTGGCGGGCCGCAAGACCCGCCTTTCCACGCTGATTCGCGAACCGGACCGTTATGCCTCCGCTAAGCGTGCAGCGGGGGCGCTGCGCGCCAAGATTTTTGAGCTGAGCACCGATCGGGGGATCGACGTCGGCTACCTCGCCGCCGGCCTGGCCCGGTGGTCCGCGGTCGGTGGACAGAACAGCGGCGAGGTATGCGCACCCGTGCTGCTGGCCGCCGTCGCACTTACCGTGCGGCCCGGCCAGGACGACTACGAACTTCAGCTCATGGAACAGGCACAGGTCAACCCTGCCCTGGTGCACCGGCTTGAAACGCAGGCCGGCATCTCCATCGACGCGCCGGCCCTGGGCCGCCTGGCCTACAGCACTGCACGCTTCGACCCGGCACCTGTGCTCGACAAGATGCGCAGCCTCCTGGCGCCCGTGGACGGCGCCACCGTGGACCATGACCTGCTGGTGTCCACGTTTGCCTTCCTCGCCGACAACCTCAGCGATCCGGCACTGCTGGAGGGCACCGAGCTCCTGACCCGGCTCCGCAACCACAGCAGCGACGACATCCTGCCCGTTGAACTGGAATCCGACTTTGGCCGGTTCACGCCCCTGGACGAGCGTGAACCATCCGCTGAAATCCTGGTCCGCGACGCCGATCCGCAGCAGCAATACGTGCTGGACTTGATCCGCGCAGGCGAATCCGTGCTGGTGTCAACGCCTCCCGGCACCGGCCAGACCCAGACGGCCATCAACGCGGTCGCGCAGCTGGTCCATGACGGCAAGAGCGTGCTGGTGGTGGGGGAGCGCCGGAGCACGCTCAATGAACTGGCCCAGGCCCTGGGTGAGATGGACCTGGACTCGCTGCTGCTCCAGCTCAGCGCCCAGACCGGGCCGCAGCAGATCAAGACCCAGCTGATTCGCTCGATCACCCGCAACGAAAAAGCCGTGCAACCCCAGCTGGCCAATTTGCACAAAACGCTGGTGGACCACCGCCACCAGCTGGTGGACCACGTGGCCAGCCTCCACAATGTCCGCGAACGCTGGGGCTGCTCCCCCTACCAGGCCATGCAGTCGCTGGCCGAGCTGACGTCCATCCACCCGGCACCGGCCACCACCGTGCGGCTCAAGCGAAGCGTGCTTGACAGCATCAAGGTGCGCGGGGACCTTGCCGGCCGGCTGCGCCGGGCGGCCGAACTGGGTGCCTTCAGCGAGGCCGCCGTCGGGAGTGCCTGGCACGGGGCCCGGCTGGTCACCCGCAGGGAGACCGAGGCCGCGTATGCCCTGGCAGGGCAGCTCTTCGAGCAAGTGCCGGCATTTGCCGCCAAAATGAACCAGGTGGCCGAATTCAGCCAGATCCGCCACGGGAACACGTTCGCAGAGTGGGGCCGCCAGCTGGACATGCTGGTGGCAGTCCGGGAGAGCCTGGACAAGTTCACGTCGGTCGTCTTTGACTGGCCCATCGACAACATGATCGCAGCCACAGCCACCGCGGCCTGGCGGAGGGACCACGGCGTGGACATGCCGGCCCTGCAGCGTGCACGCTTTCGCCGCGGCGCCAAGGACCTGGTGCGCCCGGGTGTGCACGTGGCGGACCTCCATGAATCCCTGGTGCTCGTCAACGGGCAGCGGGACCTGTGGGAGGAAGTTGCCACGAGCAAGCGACACCCCACTGTTCCGTCCGGGTTGGCGGAGCTCAGCCGCAGCTACGGCGAGCTCAGTCTCAAGCTCAAGACGCTGGGCAATTCCCTGGAACACACGGTCGACGGCGGCGACCTCCTCAACTGCAACGCCGGGGAGCTGGTGGGGCGCCTGGACGCCCTGGTCCAGGACAAGGCGTCGCTGGAGACCCTGCCGGAACGCACGCTGACGCTGGAAAGCATGCGTGAGCAAGGCTTGGGCGAACTTTTGGATGACCTGGCCCAGCGCGAGGTGGGCGCCGAACAAACCGGTGCGGAGCTGGAATTGGCGTGGTGGCAGTCCGCGCTCGAGGCGATGATCAGCGGGGACGACTACCTGGCCATGTCCGACGGCGACAACCTCCGCCGCGTCGAAGCCGAGTTCCGCCTGGCGGACCAGGCCCACGTGGCCGCCGGTCCCGGGCGGATTCGGTGGAAGCTCGCCGAGGAGTGGCGCCGCGTGCTTGAAGGGCGGAACCGCCAGGGCGAAATGCTCCGCAACGTCCTCAAGGACGGGAGGGTGTCCCTGGAGGCCCTTGCCTTCCAGGCCCCCGACCTGCTGAAGAACCTGGTCCCGGTGTTCACGGCGAGCCCCCTCGTGGTGCCGTCAGTCATCCCGGCGGCCTACCGCTTCGACGCCGTCGTCATCCTGGACGCTGAATCAACCTCGCTGCAGTCGGCGCTGCCTTCGCTGGCACGGGCCGAACAGGTCATTGCCTTTGGCGACGAACAGACCGCCTGCCCGCGCAGCTTTACTGTGGCAGTAGGTGACCCCGCCAACCGTGCCGTGGACCAGCATCCGCTGGAGAGCGTGTTGGGCGCTTTGTCCAGGGTGTTGCCGCGGCACCGGCTGACAGTCGCCTACCGCGCGGTGGACGAAGATTTGGTCCGCCAGCTCAGCAGCAGCTTCTACGATTCACAGTTGGAACGCCTGCCCGACGGACGCCCCGTCACGGGCCTGGACCGTGCGCTGACGGTTGACTACCTGCCTGACGGCAAGGGCCTGCCGGGAGCCGGCACCGGCGGAATCGAGTCCGTGGTTGCGGAAGTGAACCGGGTGGTGGATCTAGTATTTGAGCATGCCCGTGTCCGCCCGCGCGAATCGCTGGCCGTCATCACTGCCAGCGACAGGCACGCCGTGCGGGTGGCCCAGGCCATCCGATTGCAGATGGCCAACCACCCGCTGCTGGCCGCATTCTTTGAATCGGGCCCCGAATCCTTCCGGGTGGTGACCGTGGACCGCGCGGCGGGGCTGGTCCGCGACCGCGTCATCTTCTCCTTGGGCTATGGCCGCACGCCCCACGGCCGGGCGCTGCACGAATTTGGGCCGCTGTCCGCACCGGACGGGCGGGCAAAGTTTGCCCTGGCCATGACACGGGCGCGGCACCACCTGCACCTGGTCACGTGTTTCCGCCCGGAGGACCTGGATGAGCAGCGGCTCAGCCATGGGGCCGTGGACTTCTTCGAACTGCTGGACCGCGAACTGGCCGGCAACTCGATGCTGGGGACCCCGGCCACCCGTGCCCAGGACAGTGAGAAAGCCACCGGCGAGGACCCTCTGGTCGCCGACCTGGCCGACAGGCTGCGGGCCCGCGGGGCCCGCGTCTGGCACCACTTCGACGGCGCCCTCGACATCGTGGCCGCGCCCGACACCAAGAGCCTGCTGGGCCGCGACGACCGCGAGATCCCGGTTCCTGTGGCCGTGGAATCCGACGGCACCGCAAAGTACAGGCACATGAGTGTGCGCGAACGCAGCCGGCTCCGACCGCAGATGCTTGAGCGGCTGGGCTGGCGGTACATGCCACTGTGGACCATTGAGGTCTTCACCGACCCGTCCAGCTGCGCCGACCAAATTGGCCGGTACCTTGGCTTGCCCACGTTGCTGGGGGACACCGAGCTGGAATCACTCATGGGAACGTCCGGGGAAGGGGATCCGTCGGTGACAGCAGTCATCGATTCTCCCAGATCCCGCCGCCGGAACCACCATGGGGGGAGGCCCGGGAACGGTACGCCAGCCCCGGACGGCAAGCCACAGGAAAGCCATGTAGACGCCGGCCGTGCAGGGGACAGCCAGGTGCAGGACGCCCCGGCCGGGGACGGGCAAGCCACGTCCGGGAAGCCAGTGGACGCGGATTCCGGGGCAGGGAACCCCAAAGTCGCCGAGGTCGCAGAGAACGCGCAGACGGGGGCAGGGAAATCCGAGGATGCTGCCGGGGATAAAATGGAAGGCGGACAGGGCGCTCCAACCACTGCCGCTGTCCCATCACCCCACGAAGCAGCAGAAAGTGTGACAACGGTGAGCCAGCCGTCCAACCATTCCTCGGAAGATTCCGCCAAAACAGAATTAGCCAAGGACGCCGGGCGCGTCCCGGTCTCCCAGGCGCAAGATGCGGCAATCCTACCAAAGGTGGCGCCCCACGATGACGCCCACACGTGGGGCGACGACCGCCGCGACCGAGGCCACGACGAATGGCTGCGGGAGAACAAGCCGCCGCACTGGGGTTAGCAGCAATGCCCGTTCGGGAAACCGGCCGTTCGTGAAATGGGCCTTTCCTGAAATTGCCTTTCTTGAAGCCTGCCTTTCTTGAAGCGGCTGGCTTCAAGAAACCAGGACAAGGAAGATCTTTCCCCGGGCCGAGGCGCCCGCCAGCAGCACGGCCTGCTCCGCCGTAGCAGCCACCACCACCAGCCCGTCCGTTTCCTGGCTGGGCAACAACCCGCCGCCGGACTTGGCCAAGGCCGGTGTCCACACCACGGGGACTGACGTAGCCAGGACCTGGTTGCTGGTGGGGCCGTCCAGTCCCTTGCTGGAACTGAGCACCACATTGACCAGCTGGCCCTGGCGCAGCAATTGCACCGTGGAAGGGTCTGTCAGCCGGAGCGGCACGGCCTGGCTGCCCGCCGGTGCCCCGATGAGCAACTCGGTGCCGAGCAGGGACGCGTCCGTCATGACCTGTCCCCGCCTGGCCGGCCCGGACATTTGGCGCCCCAGCCATGCCATGCCCGTGTGGAGGACCCCGTCCGGAACCATTGAAGGGCTCACGGCTGCGGCAACAAGGTCTGCCGGCCCCAACGAGTGGCCCGCGGGGAGGTCCCTGGCGGCCACCAGGACGCTGGTAGTGGCCGGGGCACCGGGAGTGAGCTGCTGGACGGCAAGGGCGGCTGCGGCACAGAGCAGGAGTGCCGCAAGCAGCCTGCGGCGGCGCAGAACCCACCGCAACAGTCGTTCGGGACGGGTGGCCGGCCTGGTCCGGAACGTCCAGGGCGGTGCCCGCCACCCGGATCCGGGAGGGGCGGTCGATGCGGAACGGTTGCTGGAGTGCTTCATGTCTCCACGCTAGGACCGGCCGGGAACCGAGTCACTGGGGCGGGCCCCAACTGTGGACGGCCGGCTGCCACGCCCTGCCTGTGGAGGGGCCAAGGGCAGAAAAAGGGCAGAAGAGGGGTAGAAAAAGGGCAGCAAAAATGGCCGGCAGTCCCAACAGCCGGCCATTCGGAATTTTCGGAGCTAGCTGCCGACGGTGGCTGGGGTCTTGCTGGGGCTCGGTGCGGCGCCGGACGCCGGGCTGGTGCTAGGGGCGGACGCGGACGCCGGGCTGCCGGACTCGGAGGAAACGGCTGAGGAAGCGCCCGCCTTGGGCGCTGCAGCCACAGTGCTGCCCGCACCCGATCGGGAGTCGGTGCGGTAGAAACCTGAGCCCTTGAACACCACGCCCACGGAGTTGAACTTCTTGCGCAATGCACCCCGGCATTCCGGGCAGACCGTCAGCGTGTCGTCGCTGAAGGACTGGTGGATGTCGAATGCGTGGCCGCAGTCCTTGCAAGCGTAAGCGTAAGTGGGCACTGAAATTCCTCCTGGATACATGCGTCAGGGCCTTGCCAGCGTGACTTGCTTAGCAGTCCAAGGCCCCGAGTGCCAATTCTACCATCGCTGCCTATAACACATGGACGGAGGTCAATATTTCCTCAGGAGCCAATTTCCGGCCCGCCTGCACCGATTTTGTGGAACCCCGCTGGGGTGACCACCCAGTCCACAGGCTGGTCCAGCGTGTCGTGGGGGAGTGAACCTGCTGCGAGCAGTTCATTTTCATAGACGACGCCGGCCCTCGCCACCGCGGATTCCGCGCCTTCGCTGCCGAGAGTGTGGGAGGGGGCGGCCCCGAGCGTGGCAAGAAACCTGTCGTAGTACCCGCCGCCCTGCCCCAGTCGCACCCCGGCGGTGTCCACTGCTAGTGCGGGCACCAGCACCCCGGCAACGGGCCCCAGGCGAGCAAAGGGAAGCCGTTCGCCCACGGGCTCCATGACGGGTGCAAGAAGGCTGCGGGCCATGGCCACCCCCGGTGTCCAGGCGGTCCAGGCCAGCTGGTGGCCTTCGACGCAAATCGGCACAAATACGCTGTGCCCCGCACTGTGCAAGGCGGCCAGCAGGGCGCCCGTGGGAGGCTCGTGGCCCATGGAGATGTACGCACAAATAGTGGACGTTCCCGCAGCCCCGGCCACCAGCCCCGCCCACTCCAGCCCCGCAGTGGCGAGGCCGGCGGCGGCGAGGCCGGCAGCGGCACTGTTGGGGCCGCCGTCGTCCATGGAACGGCGGGCGGCCCGCAGGCGGGACCGCCAGGCCGATTTTAGGGTGGAAGTCATGGTCAGGACCTCTGAAGTGGGCAGTGTTAAGACCAATGTAGCAACTGTGTTCCGCAAAGGGGGCCGTGCGTCGGATAGCCTAGGACCATGACTCTTGCTCGACGCGTACGTAAAGCCGTTATTCCTGCGGCCGGTTTGGGGACCCGATTCCTGCCGGCGACCAAAGCCATGCCGAAGGAAATGCTGCCGGTGGTGGACAAACCTGCCATCCAGTACGTGGTCCAGGAAGCTGTCAGCGCGGGCCTGACGGACGTGCTGATGATTACCGGGCGCAACAAGCGCGCCCTGGAAGACCATTTTGACCGGGTGCCCTCCACGGAGGCGCTGCTGGAGGCCAAGGGCGACGCCGGCAAGCTGGCCGCGATCCAGCACGCCACCGACCTGGGCGAGATCCACTATGTGCGCCAGGGTGATCCGAAGGGGCTGGGACACGCGGTGCTGCGCGCCCGCACCCATGTCGGGGACGAGCCCTTCGCCGTGCTGCTCGGCGATGACCTGATCGACGAACGCGACGAGCTGCTGACCACCATGATCGACGTCCAGGCGCGCACGGGCGGGTCGGTGATCGCGCTGATCGAGGTGCCGAAGGAGCAGATTTCCGCGTACGGCTGTGCAGACATGACCGTGGTGGAGGGCGAAAACTACGTCAAGATCAACCACCTGGTGGAGAAGCCGGCGGTGGAGGACGCGCCGTCGAACCTGGCCGTGATTGGCCGCTACGTGCTCCATCCGGCAGTCTTTGACGTGCTGGAGAACACGCCGCCGGGGCGCGGGGATGAAATCCAGCTCACCGACGCCCTGCAGACCCTCGCGGTCCGGGAAGGCGAGGGTGGCGGCGTGTACGGCGTGGTGTTCCGCGGCCGGCGGTATGACACGGGGGACAAGCTCAGCTACCTCAAGGCCGTGGTGACCCTGGCCTGCGAAAGCGAGGACCTCGGCCCCGGGCTGCGCGACTGGCTCGGTAAGTTCGCCGCCGACCTCAAGAAATAGCCCCCAAATGTGGGGCCAGGCCATTTGGCCGGTGACGCTGGAGTCCGGGGACCTGATCCTGCGCCCCATCCGGTTGCGCGACAAGGCCGAGTGGACCATGGTCCGTGCCCGCAACGCGGCCTGGCTGCAGCCCTGGGAAGCGAGCAACCCCACCGGACAGGGGGACCTGCCCACGTATGGCAGCATGGTCCGCGCCCTAACCGCGCAGGCCCGGGCCGCTTCGGCGCTGCCGTTTGTCATTGCCGAACGGGTGCCCGGGCAGTCCAGGCCGGTGATCGTGGGCCAGCTGACTGTCTCTTCCATCCTGTGGGGATCGGCCATGATGGCCACGCTGGGGTACTGGGTGGACCAGGACAGGGCGGGCCGCGGGATTGCGCCAACCGCCGTGGCCATGGCAACCGACCACTGCTTCCGCACATTGGGGCTGCACCGGATGGAGATCAACATCCGTCCGGAAAACGGCCCCAGCCTGCGGGTGGTGGAAAAGCTGGGATTCCGCGATGAGGGCCTGCGCCCGCGCTATTTGCACATCAACGGCGACTGGGCCGACCACCGCTGCTTTGCCCTGAACGCGGAGGAAGTGCCCGGCGGGATTCTCAACCGCTGGCTGGCAAGCCGCCACTAATTCTGCGGCCACCTTGCGACACACCGCCAGTAATGCCAGTTGGGACATATTTCCCCTCTAGGGTTGAAACGTGGAAGCGCCCACCCGGCGCACCCCCGATTTGGTGGTTGTCACGACTGCCATGCCGCAGCCGGCACGCCAGACCAGCAGTTGCAGGAGACGTCAATGGAACACAGTACTTCCGACGCCCACATTCCAGTGGAGCCGGAACAGTCATCCGTTATGCCCGCAGCACACTCGGCACCCTTCACCATCCGCTGGGACCGCATGGCCTTTGCCGTGGTGGGGGTATTTGCGCTGCTGATGGCAGGCATTTCCGGGGCATTGAACGTGTTCAACATGGGGTCCACGGCGCTGTCCTGGGCCGGCGTGGGAATCTTCGTGGCTGTCCTGGCCGGCTTGCGCGCCGTTGCCGTGCGAGACGCCAACAGGCGCCGCTTTGCGGCTGCAACCCAGCAAAGTTCGACGCCGGACGCCCCTTCCGCCGTTCCGTCCGGTGCCGCCGTGGTGCAGCGGGAGACGGTGCTCTTTGACAGGGTTGACGGGGCCGAGAAGGCGCCCGCGCAAAAGCCGCTGACGGCGGCGGAACTCCGCAACGCGGCATTGCGCGTGGCGGCCAAGGGCGCCGAGGATGCCAAGGTGGCCCACACGCAGACTTTGGCAGAGGGCGAGCTGGAAGCCGAGACGTGGGAGCCCGTGGAGGTTCCGAAGCCCGGATACGTGACGGCTGCCCGCGCGGCGCAGGCCACTGCCGGACCCCTGCAGCTTCCCGAAGCGCCCAAGTCCGCCGGCACCTCGATCAAGGCCGACCAGGCCGGCATCGGCGTGCCCGCTCCCGGAGACGTCCCCGTGGCCGTTGCAGGACCGGTTGAAGGGGCTCCGGAAGGGGCTGGGGAGGACGCTGGCACGGCTGCCGGCGGGCCCGCCGCAACTGCATTCGCGTCCGCTGCGAAGCCGGCGAAGGTTGCCCACGCCCTGACCAACCTGGACGTAGTCCTGCAGCGCCGCCGCGCATAACATTCCCCACGCGGCTGCATGCGCGTGCCGGCTATCCGGTGAGTATGAAGCGATGGCGGCTTAGCGCTGGTCTTAGTCGCCATCGCTGCGAACTCGAGGGGTAGGCGCCCGGGCCAAGTGCCGGCGTCGTGCCTGTTTCAGCGGCCGGGCACGTTGTCGCCTACTTTTCCTCCGGTTCCGGGGGTAGCCTCAAGCCATGGTGCTTATTGCTGTTGCGGGAGGGACCGGCACGGCCGGCCGGGCGGTTGTTGCCGAAGCTGTGGCCAGGGGACATGCGGTCCGCGCCATCAGCCGACATCTCCCTGATGCCGGTGATCCCCGGCGGGTCCCCGGCGCGTCCTATGTGACGGCCGACTTCCGGACCGGGAACGGCGTGGCGGCGGCCTTCGACGGCGCCCATGCGGTGGTTGAAACATTGGACGCGCGCACGGGTGCTGCGTTGAAGGCGCTTCCGGCTACGTCTGTTGCCGTGCTGGCGGCGGCCTCGCGTGCCGGCGTCGGGCGTGGCGTGCTGCTGACCATCGTCAACGCTGCCGAATGTTCCATGGGGTACTACCAGGTGCAGGCGTCGCGGGCGCGCAGTTATGCGTCAGCGGGGATGCCGACGTCGGTGGTGTACGCCACCCAGTTCCACGACTTGGTGGCGGGGGTGTTCTCGGCCGGCGCCAGGGTGGGGCTCATCCCCGCATTTCCGGGTGTTTCCTTCCAGCCGATTTCGACGGCGGATGTGGCGCGGGTGCTGGTGGATGAGGCTGTGGCGGGCCTAGACGGGGCGGGGCACCACTCTGTCCGCGCCGGGGGACCCTCGGTCTGGACCATGAAGGCGCTGGCGGAACAATGGAAGTCGGCCACGGGGAGGCGCGGGATAGTCACGTCCATGCCGCTCCCGGGGGCTTTCGGAACGTTCCTGCGGGCCGGGCGGAACCTGGTGCCGGAGGCCGCCGTCGGGCGTGAGGAGTTTGGCGACTGGCTGGCGGAGCGCAGCTAGCCCCGCTGCCCGGTGACTTACGGTTCCTTGGGTGCGAACAGCTCCAGTGCAATGTTGTCGGGGTCGCGGAATTCGAGGATGAAGCCGTTGCCGATGTCCTTGATGTCGCCATGGGGGATACCCTGTTCATCCAGGAGTGCGACGGCCGCGGTGAGTTCGGCGGGTCCTTGGAGGGCCAGGCTGAGGTGGTCCAGGCCGGTGCGGTTTTCGTCGAAGGTGTCTGTTGAAACCGGCCGCAGGCCCAGCAACGAGTGGCCGATGTTGTAGATGACGCCGCCGTAGAGGAAACCGTAGCGGCCCTGCTCCTCGGGTGCGGTGCCGGCAGGCATTTCAATGGCGACGGGCCAGTTGAAGAGGCCTTCGTAGAATGCCCGGGAGCGATCGATGTCGGTGACGGTGAGGCGGATGTGGTTGATGGATTTCGTCATAATGGGCATAATCGAATCCTCCCACTCGGGCGTACGGTTCGCCAGCGGGGCCGGATGGGACCAATTGCTGGGTCGGTTTGGCATCTGGCCGGTTCTGGGCATACGCTAGAAAAGCTGACGGCGTAACAGCCGTCACGGGGCTATGGCGCAGTTGGTAGCGCGCTTCGTTCGCATCGAAGAGGTCAGGAGTTCGAATCTCCTTAGCTCCACCCCGAAAGCCCCCTGACCTGCGGAAACGTTCGGTTGGGGGGCTTTGCTTTTGGCGAAAATGGCTCCAACCCAGCGTTTACCCAGCGTTTTGAACGCAAACTACTGTGAATCTTTGACTACTGTCATATTCGTCGAACAAAGTCTTTGGCGCATGGGAGGGCCCGGCCGGTAAGCCAACCTTCGGCTCCTAATCGTCGCCGAAGAGTCGCTTGCCTTGTATGGTCGGCCGGATTGACCGGTGCCTATTCCTCGCCGAATAGTTCCAGGGCATCTGTGACGTCGGGTGTTTCGGATGCCTTGGCGATGTAGTGCTTTTCCGTTATGCCCGGCCCGGAATGCCCAAGTTGGGCGGCCGCCTGTTTGGAGCTGTATTCACGGTCAATCAGCGTGGCGACGGATTTCCGGAAAACGTGCGGGGTGACCCATTCAAAGCCGGACCCCGAGCGCGCATCCCGCCATTGCCTGCGAAAATTGTGGGGACTGCGGACGGTGCCGGTGGAGGAGGGGAAAAGCATATCTTCGGGCCTGGGATGCTCCGATGCTTGTTTTCGGAGGAGTGTTTTCAGTGCAAATGGTGGGAGCTTGACTGTCCTGAAGCCGGCCTTGGTTTTCGGGTGGTCCTGGCGGTAGGTGCCGCGTCCTTTCTCCATGACCACGGTCCCTGAGATGGTGATGGTTGGGGGCTTCGCGTTGAGGTCGATGTCCTGCCAGCGGATTGCCAGGACTTCGCCGATGCGCGCACCCGTGGCCAGGAAGATGTCTAGTACGTCGATGAGGTCGGATGCCCGTGGGCGGCCTTGGTGGTCGGGGTCGTCCTGCCATTTGCG
This sequence comes from Arthrobacter sp. A2-55, assembly GCF_025548615.1. Lineage (NCBI taxonomy): Bacteria > Bacillati > Actinomycetota > Actinomycetes > Micrococcales > Micrococcaceae > Arthrobacter > Arthrobacter sp. A2-55. The sequence continues at coordinate 18,924 of NZ_JAJLOZ010000012.1, forward strand.
GACGATTGCTCTTAGCTTCTTGACCTCGATGGGCGACAGTGCCCTAACGTCTTTAGTGGCGAGCTTGATCGCGCCCACATCACGAATGGGATTGCTGCGGAGGGCATCCTGCCGAACGGCGAGCCCCAGAATGCCGGTCAGCACGATTTTGGCATGTCGGGCGGTTGTTGCATGATCGAGCGCAACATTCTTCAGGAAACGGTCCAGTCGGCCCGTTGTCATTTCGTTGAGACGAACGCCTGCCAAAGCGGGCGCAATGGCACGGTTGTAGGTGTCTTTGTATCCGTCGATCGTGCGCCGCCCTGCGCGACCGTTATTTTCGATTTCGTCGAACCATAGGGTACTGAGTTCGGACAGCCGCATGCTGGGAGTTATGTCGGAATCCACATGGGCTTGCCGGTCCTTCAACATGTTTACGAGCGAGCGTTCGGCGCCGGCTCCGGTTTTTCCCCAAGCTTCCACTTGGCGCGTCACGCCGTCCGTATCCCTGTACCGGGCGAAGGCCCGCCACTGTCCTCCGGGTAGCTTTTGCCGGGCAATTCGTCCCCAGGAGCCAATGGGCAGAGGCGGTCGCGGAGTCATTATGCCTCCAAGTGCTCGGCGATCCAGGTCTCAAAGTCGCTTCGAATGACGCGCACATGCCTGCCGACTTTGTGGGCCCGGGGGCCTTGGTGGTTGACGCGCCACTGGTAGAAAGTCTGCTCCGGGATGTGCAGAATATTGCAAATGTCCCGTGGGGACAACCATTCCTCGGCGGTTGGGTCCTGGGAGTGATCGGGGACTGTATTGGCTAACATGCTTCCCCTCAGTGTTCTGGGGAACCGAAGGTGTGGCCGGCTTCAACGTGGGACTGCAGCCATTCATCGAAGTCGCGGCGATCAATGCGCAAGTGCCTGCCAAAGCGGTAGGCACGTGGTCCAATTCCCTTGACCCGCCACTGGTAGAACGTCTGCAGCGGAATCTGCAGTTCATGGCAGATGTCGGTTGGTGACAGCCATCGGTTAGTTTCGGAATCGATGCGGTTCTCTGGATCAGTGTAGATCGTCATCGGGGTGCCTTTCCTATGGGGCTGCCGACTGATTGACGGTGGCCAATTGTGTTCGTACCACTCTCATAGTTAGGGAAGCGGTGAACAATATGACTGAATACCAGTCAGGATGGAAGGCTGCTCAAAACTTAAGTCCAAGGAATTGGTACGCTCGTGCCATTTCCTGGAAAATCTCGGGGACGCCTGCAGCAAAGTGCGGATCAATGCGCCCGTGGGTGGGCACAATACGCCTTACGACGCCACGGTCAACAAGGAACGTGATCTCGCGGAGAGTGACCCTCTTGGACAGGCCCAGGGCGGAGGCGATGTGCGCCACCGAGCATGGACCCTCGGTCACCAGCATGTGTAGAATTCGACTCCGCGTGAGATTCATTAAGATTGAGGGTTCCATGGGTAACACTCCTGCGCCGCGCAGGCGGGTCAAATTGGACCCGTCCATTCTGAACAATTTACTCTCACCAGTCCATGGTGTAAACGGCCTTAAACAACATGACTAAATGCAAGTTGGCATGGCAAAGTGACTTGCGGTTCGCCAACTTGCGGAAGGGGAGCGACTTCTTGCGGTGCTGAAAGCCGGCGACAATACTGGAGGGAACGCGACGGAGCCGGGGAATCTGGATCCGTCCAAACTTGGATTGTGAGGAGCCGGGCATGACCGCTGGACCTAGTGGGACGCCGGAGCCGCTGTCGCCCCAGGTGGCCCTGGCCAGGCGCCTGAACCTGCTGTTGGACGCGGCGGCTGAAAAGCGCGGCGAGGCGGTCACTTTCCGTGAGGTCAAGGAAAAGCTTGCCGAGCACGGGGTCGGCATGTCCCGGGCCCGGTGGTTCTACATGAAGGATGGCACCGGTGCGCTGGTTCGGGACAAAAGGGTCCTGATCGCACTTTGCGAAATGTTCGACGTCGACCCGTCATTTCTGCTCGACATGGACTCAGATGAACTTCCCGAGAGCATCCAGGCCCGCCTCGATTTTGTGAAGGCATTGCGGGCCTCGCGGGTGCAGGCCTTTGCGGCACGCACGCTGGCGGATGTTTCCCCGGACACCCTGCATGCCATTACTGAGTTCTTGAACCGCGACATCGCCGCGCATGCTGATGTGCCTAACGCTCCGTCAAGTAGCGAAGATGGGCTTCCATAAGGGCCTTGATCCCTTCGGGGTTCGCTGAATACCGCGGCGCCCGGCCGTGCCGGCGTCCCGGTTCCACGTCCGCAGTCACGGCACCAGCGTCCTCCAGAAGTACCAGGTGCTTCGCTACGCTCGCCTCGCTGGCACCCACGTTGGCAACGATGTCGCCACGTGCGGAGGGTCCGTGTTCCAGCAGGTAGCGGATGATTTCAGTGCGCGCCAAGTTGCCGAAGGTGAACACGGCCACTTCGATTTCTTGGGGCCAATCCTTAGCTACTGGACGCGTTATTCGAGGCATGCCATCATTCTGCCTCATAGTTATCAACAAGGTAAGATTGATCCCTTGACAATATATCTTTGATGCTCGCAAACTAGTCTTACGACACTTAGAGCAGGGTTGCGAATAATCATTGATCGAGCCCGGCCTGCTAATTCCGGTTCCGGCCGGAACGATTCTGCCGCCATCCCGGTGGCCCCAGGACCGCCAGCACGACATCCGCCACGGGCGCCGCGCATACTATCCAATCAACGCGCGAAGCGGTGAACATGATGGGTCCACGGACCAGAGAAGAAGTTGAAGCATTTGCAAGGGGGACGCTTGACAGGTCCCTGACCCGGCCTCCGGTGCCTGACATTCCCATTGACCAGCTGATGCGGGCCGTCGAGGGGGTTCGCGCCTACGTCGGCTCCCACTTGTCACGTTACGGCCTGTTCCAGGACCTGGACGATGTCCTGCAGGACATCCGGGTCGCGGCATGGGAAGGAACCGTGCGGGGGAGCTATCAGGCCATTCCCGACGTGAAATTTGATGCCTGGGTGCAGGGGATTGCCTGCAACCTGTGTGCCGACCACCTCCGGAGGAGCATTGCCAAGTCGACAGTTCCCTTCGTCGACTACCCCGAGCACGGAGTCCACGACGTTGCAGACCTGGGACTGGCGCGCCGCCCGGATCCGGTATCAGAGCAGGCCACCGGCGGTGTTTGGGCCGCCGACATCCTGCGCATCGTCAAAGCACACGTGTCCGACAGTATTTGGGACCTGGCCATGGAAAACGTGTTGCGCCCGTCGCGGTATGGAGATCCGGACAACGTTCGCGTCGCTGACAGCAAGCACTGGCATGCCCTAACCGTGGTTCGCCAGACGGCCGTGGCCGTGAAGAACGCCATGGACGTCGATCCCAGGACGGTGGAGGATCTGCCATCACTCCGGGAAGCGTCCCTCGAGTCGCTGCCGACGCCTCTCCTCCAACTCATTGCCAAGCGGGTCGTCGTGCCGGGCTTCAAGGGCAGGGAGCGTAAGGCGGCAGCCGCCGCCGTCGGCCAGGAGTCGGGCGTCAGTGCGAGGTATGTCGAAGTCCAGATTGGCCTGGTTCGCGGCATGATTCACGCAGTGGAAGAAGTCCTGCGCTCCGGTACCGGCATCGAGGGTCCCGTCATCCAAAACAGGGCCAAGCGCCCGCGCGCCGCCGAGGCGAAGGGCCTGGGCCACCCGATGGCGAGCCATAGTCATGTTCCAGAAGTCGCTGCATCATAGGGGTTCAGCCGGCCGGGTCCGACGGTGGGTACTGCTGTTCATCGCTGCGGCGGCCATCGCCGGAATCGCCGCGGTGCTGTCGATCAGGACACCCAACGCAGCGACCGGGACCACAGCCCCGGCGCCGCCGAGCTTGGCACGGGCGACGCCTCCGCCTGCCTCGGCGGCTGCCACCCAACGTCCGACGGCGGCCAGCATGCCTCCGGACGCGGCACCAGTCCCAGCGGGGGAACCATCCACGCTGAACTTCCGCCAGCTGGCCGCGGCAGCGGCCCGCGCCGTCTACACCTGGGACACGCGCACCGCCACCTATTCCCAGACCTACGGACGGCTGCGCGGCTGGTGGCACGTGCTCCCGGACGGATCGAATCCCCTGACAGTCTTCGCCACGCAGTTCGAGGCCACCGGGACCAACGCCGCGGCCTACGCATCCCTGACCGGTTCACAGGGCTACCGCACCGCCCGCCTTCTGAACGCCTCCTGTGACAGTCAGCTGGCCCAATACGTCCAACACCCGCCACCCTGGGCCGGGATGCACGTGTGCACCGAGACCCTGGCCGTGACCGAGCACGCCACCTCCGGCACCAACAACTACACCGCACCCGTCAGCGTCGTCGTCAACTGCCCGCCGGCAGCGACCGCGCCTGCCAACCGTTGTGACGTGGTGGCTTTCTATGCCGCGGCCGACCGGATCGTGTACTGATGCCCGCCCCGGCACTCCTCTTGGGCGCGGTCAAGAAGCGCGCAATACTTAAGCTCGCTGGAACGGCTCTGAGCGCCTTGGTGCTGTGCTGCGTCATGGCTTTTTGCGGGTCCATGGCCCTGATGGCCGTTGCAGCCAAAGGCTCGACGGCGGCGTGTTCTGTTGCTGCCGGCGGACCAGGGACGGCGATGACCATTACCGTGCCCCGTGGCATGTCCGTCGGACTGAACGCTGCCCAGGTGGCCGTGGCCAGGTCCTACATCGCCGTCGGCCGGGCCCGCTTAGTGCCCGAGGACGGCATCGTCATCGCTCTGATGATGGCGCTGCAAGAATCCGACCTGCAAATGCTGGCCAACCCTTCCGTGCCTGAGTCCCTGAACTATCCCCACGACGGCGTCGGCAGCGACCACGATTCCATCGGCAGCGCCCAGCAACGCCCGTCCGCCGGCTGGGGGAGTGTCGCCCAGCTCATGCAGCCCGACTACAACGCCGAGGCGTTCTATGGCGGACCGCAAGGGCCCAACCACGGCTCCCCACCAGGATTGCTGGACGTCCCCGGTTGGCAACAGATGGACAAGGGTGCAGCAGCCCAGGCCGTGCAGGGATCGGCATTCCCGGAACGGTACGCCCAATGGCAGCCGGCGGCCGAGCAAATTCTCAGGGCGCTGGCCACCTCCACAGGTCCGGCTGCGTGCAGCACGACCCAGCAAAGGCCCGGCCAGCCGACGCTTCCCGCCAACCTGAGCCAGCTCAGGCGCACCATCCTCGCCTACGCCCAGCAAGGAGTTGGCGGCGCCTACGTCTGGGGAGGCACTGCCTACAAGGCCTGGGACTGCTCCGGCTACGTGCAATGGGTTTTCGGCCAGGCAGGCATCACACTCCCGCGGACGGAACAGTGGACCGCCGGGACGCGGACAACTAACCCACAGCCGGGCGACCTCGTCGTCCAGAACCCCGACGGACCTAACCACTGGGGCCACATCGGCATCTACGCCGGCAACGGCATGATGTACAGCGCCCTCAACCCGGACGTCGGGACGCTTTTGCACCCGGTTGCGTGGAACTCGGGCTCGGCGTACTTTCGTGTTTCGATGTAGTGGGAGGGGAGATTAATTCCTGCCAGTTCACACCCGTAGGATCGAGGGGACAATGAACTGCCTACCACTCCGGAAGTCGGATTTTCCAGGGATGTTTCGGTGGCAATCCGACTCGATCAAGCTGAGCGAGTTCGCGGTAATGCCTAGGAAGTAGGACTTCGGCTTCGTATGCAGACCTTTCAAGAAGGTCCCAACGGTTTTCGTACCTTTCCCAAACCTTCATGTAGACCCGCGATCTATCGACAGGTGCATTTCTTTTGCCGGGTTGGGCGGTGGGATCCGTAAGCCAATCCATGTGTGCGATCCACGCTGCCGCAGCAACATGGTCACGCGGAACGACAAATGATCTGGGAGGGAGCGCCAGATCCTGCGGCAAGGCGACAAAAACAAACCACTCGTGATCATTGACGGCAGGTGTTTGAGCCTTCGACGTTACTGGCCAACTTGTCCGGTGTGAAGCTCCAGAGGCCGCCTTGACCTGCACCGCGATCATCCGGCTGGTCTCGTCGGCTTTGACGGCGAGGATGTCTGTGCGCTCCAGACCGTCACGAGTCAGCGCCACGCCCCAATTAAGGCGGCTAAGCATGGTGCATACCCAGTGCTCGCCGGAAGATTTTGTCATCTTGGTGTCGACCATTTCTCAATGCTATGTCGAATCCATTTTTTGAGGTTTGCTCTAAATTTCCTGCGGTTAGCAACTGTCGGAATCTGAAACAACTTGGTCATGTAGTTTCATCGCCCATCCACCATGAAGCAAGTGAACATACTGTCCACGCACGTGGACAGACACCGAATGGAGTTCACGATGTTGTACATGGCAGCGGTGGATCCGGGGATCACCCCGAACACCAACTTTCCGTTTCTCGAGTCGCTCAAGCAGATCGGCGGCGGCATCCTGGTCGGCGCATTCATTGTGATCGCCATCGTGGCGATCATCGGCGCCGCCATGCTTCTGGCCGGCAAGCTGAGCCAGTCCTCGCGGCTGGCTTCGGGCGGCGGCATGATCCTGCTCTGGACCGGGCCCGTGGCCGCGATCCTGGGCGGCATCAACGGCTACATCCTGTGGTCGCAGAACGCGTTCAACCTCGGTTTCTAGGTTGCGGCCATGCTACCGATGGTCAAATGCGGTGCCGACGGCTGGTGGCCGCCCGGCTGCGGAATCGTGTCGCAGGCCAATGACGACTTCGCCTCGTCCGTCACGGCCTACATCGCCGGCATCCTGGAGAGCATGGCTTCGTGGATGTGGTCGTTCATTTCCGGGGCGTTCGGCGTCTCCAACATCGACACCTCCGAATGGGCCATTGTCAGCGGCTTGACTAACTGGTGGATCGTCGTCATGATGACCCCCCTGGTCGTCGTCATGATCGTGCAGCTAATCGCCGGACTGGTCAGCCAGCAGCCCCGCCGCATCGGACGGGCCCTGCTCGGCGGTGCCCTGGCTGTTCCGCTGGTGTTCGTGGCCACGGGCCTCATGGGCAAGCTCTCCAGCTTCACCGACTCGGCATCGACGGCGTTGCTGCAGACACTCGGCACGGACCCCTACGTCGTGTTCATGCGGCTCTTCGGCTTCCAACGTGCACCCCTCGGCTCCGGCCGGACCTGGGACGTGGTCTCGCTCAGCACCGGAACGGCAGCCGGCCCGGTCGGCGGCGTGGTCGTAACCGCCATCGCAGTCCTGGTCGTATGGATCCTGTCCTTCATCCTCATGTGCTCCATGATTTTCCGCTCCTTCGCCTTGATCGTCCTCGCCGCGGTGGCCCCGGTGGCACTCATGCTGCTGCCGTGGGAGCGCACCAAATCGTGGACCCGGCTCTGGTGTGAAACGGTCGTCGCCCTCCTGATTGCCAAACCGCTGGCCGCCACCGTGCTGGCAGTGGCCGTGAAGCTGTTCGCCAATTCGGCGTCGTTCAGCGGGCTCGCGTCCGGCGCCGTCGGCATGGTCCTCGCCTGCGGCGCTCCCTTGATGGCCCTCAGGCTCGTCAGCTTCGCCGGCGGCGAGATTGCCGGGGCCGCACAGATGGCGGGCGGGGGCCACGTCGCCAGCCGGGCAGGCTCCTTCACCGGCCGCCAACTTGGCCGCCAGTTCGGCGGGAAGTTGCACATGTCCGGGGTGGGTTCACATGGGCCAACCCCGGTTGCATCGACACACGCGACCAGCCACCTGCCGCCCAAGGAGGGCTGGACAAGGATTCCCAACCAGTCAGGTTCGACAGGCCCGACGACGTCGGGTGGCTCGTCTGCGGGCACGGCGCCGAAGCAGGCACCGAAGCCGGCAGCGTGGCCCATGCCAGGTCCCGCGCCCAAGGATGAATCCCCGTCGGGGCAAGGGACCGGGCACGCAGAAGCGCCGCAACCTGCGCAGGCAAAAAGTCCCACTACGTCCCGTTACCCGGGCCGGCCAAGAACGACGGCGGCCAGCCCGCCACCGCCTTCACCGGCACCGACGGTGAAACCGCCGGACGTACCAGGACGGCACGCAACACCGCCGCCGAACCTTCCGCCGCGAACGAATCCGAAGACCGAGCCAAGAATTGGAGATGGCAGCCATGACTGAAAACACCCGCACACTGCAAGCGGTCCGCTTCCCGCGCTACGAGCGCCACGGCTTGTTCATGGGCTTGCAGTGGTACCAGCTCACGCTCATCGCAGCCGGCACGCTGGTCGCCGTCGTCGCTTCAGCCACGGGCGGGCCGCCGGCATTCTTCCTGACGGCACCACTCTGGCTGGCTGTCATCCTGTTCGGCGTTCTCCACTACGCCCGCATTCCGTACCCCGTGTGGGCCTACACGGCTTCCTTGTTCTTCCTCCGCAGCGTCCTCAATGAAACCCGTTACCTGGCACGGCCTGAGCAGGCGCGAAAGACAGGGACCATGGAACTTCCCGGCGGCCTGGGCAGCCTGGAACTGCGCCGCACATCAAAGGGGGAGGCCTTCATGGTGGACCACACTGGCCACGAGACCATCGTCGCCCTGCGGTGCACCACTAATTCGTTCGCCCTCATGGATGGGGATGACAAGGCGTACGCGGTCCAGGCCTGGTCGCGGGTGCAGGCGGCCATGGCCCGCCGCCCGGCCGTTGCCCGGATCGCCATCCAGGACTACACCGTGCCGTACCCGTCGAGCGCCCTGCGCGCCTACTACGAGCGGGCGGTCCCGCCGGAACGCATCGCGGACGCACAGTGGGGAGACCAGTCCTACCTGGACCTGATCGAGGCCGCGGGGTCCTCAATGAGCCATGAGATCATCATGGCGATCGTCCTGGACACCGCGAAGGGCCGCCGCCGGATCAAGGACGCCGGCGGAGGCATGGCAGGCCTGGAGTCAGTGCTCCGCTCGGAAGTCGAATCGTTCACCACCGGGTTGAAGACGCACGGCGTCCTGGTGACGGAGTGGCTCTCCGACGCCGCCGTGACCGCCGTCGTGCGGGGTTCCTTTGACCCGGAAGCGGTGCCCAAGTGGGCCTCGGCCACGGGCAAGGAACTGCCGAAAGTGTCGGCCGGCCCCATGGCCGCCGAGGAACACTGGTCCTACCTGCGCACGGATTCCGGCTTCCACCAAACGTTTTGGGTGGCGGAGTGGCCGCGCCAGCAGGTCTTCCCCGGCTTCCTGCATCCGCTGATCTACGTGGGCGACTTCCGGCACACCGTCACCCAGGTCATCCGCGCCGTACCCACGGACCAGGCCCTGCGGGACATCCGCTCCGCCCAGGAGGCCCACGACACGCGGCGCCGCATCAACGCCCGCCTGGACCGCCCCCTGACCCGTGAACAGCGCGCCGAGGAGGAGGAAGTCGCCCAGCGCGAGGAGGAAATTGTCGCCGGTCATGGCGATGTGCGCCCCGCCGCCTATGTAACCATCACCGCGGACACCCTGGACGGGCTGTCCCGGTGCCGGCAGGAACTCGAATCCGCTGCCGCGGGCGCGTTCGTCGAGCTCCGGCTGATGGCAGGACAGCAGTGGCCGGCCTTCATCGCCGGGGCACTGCCGCTGGGAAGGGGATTGAAATGAGCAAGCACGTGGGAACCGTGGGCTTCGCACCCGCCGGGGAGACCCATGGCCAGCGGCAGGCACGACGGCGGCGCGAACGTTCCCTGGCCGCCTCACCCAAGCTGTCCCTGCGAGAGCTCCGGGCCCGGCGGGCAGCCGACAAAGGCGAGGCCGGTACGGCAGGTGACTGGGGCGACCGGGCAGGAGCGACGATGTGGGGCCCGCACCGGGCCCAGCCGGCACCCCACCGGGCCTCGACCCTGACCATGGCCGCCGCCTATCCGTTCCTCACAGAATCCGGCCTCGGGCCCGACGGCACCTACATCGGCACGGACCTGTTCGGCTCCGGCGCGTTCTGCTACGACCCCTGGGTCATGTACGACAAGGGCTTCATCAGCGGCCCCTCCATCGTCGTCATCGGCACCGTCGGCACCGGCAAGTCCATGTGCGGCAAGTCCCTCGTCACCCGCTCCATCACCCTCGGCCGCAAAGCTGCGGTCGCCTCCGACCCCAAGGGGGAGTGGGTGCCCGTCGCCAACGCCATCCCCGGCGGGAAAGTCATCTCCGTCGGCCCGGGCCGTATGGCCAGGGTCAACCCGCTCGACGCCGGCCCGCGCTCCAGCGCCCTCACCGACGCCCAATGGCAGGCCGTGGTCCGCCAGCGCCGCCGCCATCTTCTCGTCGCATTGGTTTCGCTGATGCGCCCCGGCGTCCCGCTGACCCCGGTGGAGCACACCGCCCTCGACATGGCCCTCTCCGACGCCGTGGCGGCCAACACCACCCCCACCCTGCCCATGGTCCTGGAGTACCTGCTCAACCCGACGCCGGCGACAGCCGCGCTCGTCGGCCCCAACGGGGGCACCGGTGTCGGGCATTCCCTGCGGCGGACCGTCTCCGGCGACCTGGAGGGCATGTTTGATGCACCCTCCACGGTCGCGTTCGACGCGGACGCCCCGATCATGGTCCTGGACACCTCCGCCCTGATCGGTGCCTCGGAACAGGCGCTGTCCCTGGCCACGGTGTGCGGTGCCACGTGGCTGGAGGCGGCCGTGACCAACCCCGGCGGCGCCAAGCGACTCGTCGTCTATGACGAGGGCTGGCGCATGCTTGCGGACCCGTACATGCTCGCCAAAATGAGCGAGCAATGGCGCCTGGCCCGCAGCTACGGCATCGCGAACCTGCTCATCATGCACAAAATCGCCGACCTCAACGAGATCGGCGACAGTACCAGCGGCCTGCGGCAAAAAGCCCTCGGCCTGCTCACCGAGGCCGACACCCGGGTCATCTACCGGCAAAAACACGACGCCATGCGCCTGACCAAGGAAGCCCTCGGCCTCACCGAAGCCGAATGCGAACACGTGGAAAACCTGCCCAAGGGCGTGGGCCTCTGGAAGGTCGGAAACCGCTCCTTCATCGTCGCCAACCAGGTCACCACCGACGAACTCGCCGTTTTCGGCACCGATGAAAGGATGCTCTGATGCCACGCCGCCTCGACGACGGCAACCCGCTGGTCTCCATCGGGCTCGCCGCCACCGCCGGCTACGTAGTCCTCGACCTCCTCGTGGAGGCCGCCGCCCACCTCGCCTACGCTTCCCACTGCGGCACCAACGCCCCCTGGGACTTCAACCCCACTGCACCGCTACTACTCCTATCGGGGCGGATGCAGTGGGCCCAACCAGGCGGGGGAGCCTGCAGCATCGGGGCCGGGCAGGTGTGGCTCATCATCGCACCCGCCCTCGCATTCATGGCCTTGGCAGCGATTGCAGGCACCCTCGCCTGGCACTCCTGGCGACAGTCCGGTGCCTGGCTGCGGCAGGACATTCTCAAGCGCGACGGCGTGGCCCGGCGTGCGGAGATCGCCCGGGAGTTCGGTGCCCGTGCCGCGCTCAAACGGGGCAGGTACACCCGCCCCGGGGCGAAGGACCCCAAGGTGGAGGAGGTGTCCTGGACCATCGGCAAGTCCCGCGGCGTCACCGTCCACGTCTCCACCGAAGAATCCCTCGTCATCCAGGGCGCGCCCCGCTCCGGCAAGGGCCTCTACGTCATCATCAACGCCATCCTTGACGCGCCCGGCGCCGTCGTCACCACCTCCACCCGCGCCGACAACCTCGTCGTCACCATGAAGGCCCGCGCCACCAACGGCCGCCCCGTCACCGTGTTCGACCCGCAAGGCATGTCCGGCCTGCCCTCCACACTGCGCTGGTCACCCGTTCGCGGCTGTCAGGACCCCGACGTTGCAACGCGGCGTGCCCTGGTCATCTCGGCCGACGCGGCCCTCAAGGGGGAGAACGCCGCCTGGCAGAAACGCTCCCAGATCGTCCTCCAATGCCTGCTCCACGCCGCAGCCTTGGAAGGGGAGGGCGTGGCATCCTTCCGGCGTTGGGCCTCAAACCCTGTGCTGGCGCGGGAGGCCCTGGACATCCTGGGCCGCCCCGAGGCCGCCCTGGGCTGGCAGGCGGACCTGATGGGCATCCTCCACGACGACCCCCGCAACACCTCCAACTCCTGGATCGGCGTGACAGCCGCCGTCGCTCCCCTGTCATCTCCCAAGGTCCTGGCAGCATTGAACCCCCTGGGCGCCGGCGAACAGTTTGACCCCAAGGCCTTCATCGAGCAACGCGGCACCCTGTACCTGATCGGCACCAAGAGCGGCGCGTCCGCCGCCGGGCCCTACCTGTCCGCGCTGATCGACGACATCGACAACGCCGCCCGTGAAATGGCCTTCGTAGCTCCCGGCGGCAGGCTGGATCCGCCCCTCTCGCTGATCCTTGATGAGATAGCCAATCTCTCACCGTGGCCGGGCCTGCCGGTGGTGCTCTCCGACGGCGGCGGCATCGGCATCTCCACCATCGTGGTCCTGCAGTCTCTCTCCCAGGCCCGGTCGGGCTGGTCCATGGACGAGGCCGCCACCATCTGGGACGCCGCCATCATCAAGGTCATCTTCGGCGGCGGCTCCGACGAACGCGACCTCCGCGCCCTGGCCGGCCTGATCGGGGAACGGACCCTGACCTTCAACACCCGTTCCTGGTCCGCCCAAGGCAGGCAGGACGGTGAGCAAATTCGCGAGTCGCCCGTGATCCCGCTCCACGAAATCCGCCGGCTCCCAGCCGGGACGGCCATCATGCTCGGACGCCGCAGCCGCCCCATCCTGCTGGACCTGCGCGAATGGCACAAACGCAAGGACGCAGCCCAGCTCGGGCGGTCCAAGGAACAAACCGAGCTCGAACTGCTCACCGGACACCTCAAACGACAACACGACCAACAAGCGGCCATCACCGCAGACAACCAGGAGGCATGACCATGGACGACGAAGATGAATCCTTTGAATACGACGTCGCAAACGGCGCGGAAGACAACTTCGCCGAGCTGCTCTTCGGCTCCACGAAGGGACTGCGCTCGGAACGGGTGCCCATGACGTATCGCTGGCGGGACATGGATCCCCGCACGGCCAGCCACGTCTGGGACCACCTGGGCAAGTGGGTCCAATGGCTGGTGGCAACCTACCACCTGACAAGTTCCGTGGTCCCGGACTGCTGGTGGCGGCACTCGGAGATCGTCGCCGAGCTCTACGCACTCCAGCGGGCCGAGCAGGCGTCCTACACCGAGGACGACGGCGGCTTCGGCCCCTTGGGTTTCCACGAACGGCTCGAACACTGCATCGCCCGGCTGCGGGAGGAAACCAGGACAGCCGGCTGCGTCAGCCTGCAACACCACCGGGAACCGCCACAGCGCAGGCTGCCCAGCGACGGACCCGGAGGAACAACGCCACTCTTTGGCGGATCCGGGACCGGGCTGCCAACGCCGAACGATCCAGGCAAGGAAGGCGGCCAGGCGTCGGGCAGTTCCGATTCCTGACCCCAGCGGAGGAACAACGTCATGGACCCCAACCCAAAGCCCCAACCACGCCGACTCGTCGCCGTTGACTCCGCAGCGGCAGCGCCACCGGCATCGCACCCTGGCCCCGAGCAACGCGTCGCCGAACTCACCGAGGGACTCTATGCCCTGCTGGCCGACGCCGTCGACGATCCGCGACAGTGGCACCGGCTTCTCGACGCCTCTGCCACGATGTGGCGGTACTCCGGTGGCAATGTGGCACTGCTGATGATGCAAATGGCCCAACGAGGACCGGTGCAGCCAACCCTTGTTGCCGGCTACAAGGAATGGGAACGCCACGGCCGCTACGTCCTCAAGGGCGAACACGCCTTGTTCGTCATCGCGCCACGGACGGCCCGGATAGCGGAGACGGACGTGGCTGCCAGCGACCTTCGAGACCGACTGTTGGCCGAGCCAGGCGACGGCAAGAACAGGTCACGGATCGTTGGCTGGCGTGGACAGGCCGTATTCGACGTATCCCAGACTGAAGGCGAGCCATTGCTCGTTCCCACATCCCGACCTGACGAGCTGCCACTGGATCCCCGAGCTCGCGAACAACTATGGGAATCACTGACGGCCGTGGTGAAACAGGCACGTTACAACCTCGTGGTTTCCGACTCACAGGCCGGGCTCGCGGACGGGTTCACCGACCACGCGCGCCGGCTGATCAGCGTAGGGTCCTGGCTGAACCTGGACGACCGCGTCGCCACCCTGGCCCACGAGCTCGCCCACGCCTCACTCCACGTCCCCGGCGACGCCATCGGCGCACTCTACGGCAGCAGCGCCGAACACCGTGGCCTCGCGGAAATCGAGGCAGAGTCTGTCGCCTACGTGGTCCTGCGGGCCCACTGCATCGACCGCGGACCCCAATCGGCAGCCTACCTCGCCAACTGGGCCGATGCAGTGCTGGAAGCTGAAGCTGACTCGATTCTGCGCTGTTCCAAGGAACGCAAACCAATGTCCAGGGTGGACATCGCCAAGTCCACGCTCGGCAGAGTGACGTCCGTGGCCAAGACAATCTTGGAGACGACAAACCCGCCTGGATTAGGCGGGAGGTTGGGAACCACAGGTCCATCGCCCTTTCATGCCCGAACGGCGGACGCACTCATGGTTCACGATGGATGGAGACTCCACGAAGCCAATTTCGATGTCCGGGGTCCGTCCGCTGCGGGGTGACGGAAGTGCACTTGGTGCGAAAGGTAGATATTTCCGTAGCTTATGGCCATCGTTGATTTGGGTCCGCCGCCGGGCGACATGGACTGGTCTATCGCCTCCAATGTCGTGCGCTACCGATCAGCGACTTTATTGGCGTTCCGGGATGTCTCGTAACTAACGATGGATACCGCTGTTCAACTAAAAAGTTTCGAGACATAGTTGTGAGAATTACCGGTCGGGACGAAAGTGCACAACGCCGCGATCATCGGGACTTTGCCCCCGCCTTGGCCGCTTGGTCGGTGAGACGTCTCGTATCCCTAGGGATGCGAGACAACCACGACCTCCATTGGTTTGGGAGTGATCGGATAGCATGACTCTTAGTCAAACTAGGGGGACCAATGAAGCTTTTTCCAGGCGGATCAGAATGGCGCAAGTGGGACTTGCATGTCCACTTGCCCTCACCGCGAATGTCCAACAGCTTTCAGGAGAAGGATGGCGGGATCGATTGGTCACGCTTCTGCTCCATCATTGAAGAATCCGACGTCGATGCTTTCGGACTAACCGATTACTTCAACCTCGATGTGTTCTTCACTTTCCGGACAGAATTTGAGAGTAGGTACCCAAATTCGCATAAAGCATTTTTCCCCGTTGTCGAGCTACGCCTCAATGAAGCAGTCAACAAGTCACGGGATGATGTTAACTTTCACATCCTATTCCGGCCTGATGAGACTCAAGACCGAATCAATTTATTCCTCGGCTCTTTAAAAACGGAACTGACTGACGAAAAAGACAGGCGTCTCACATGCCTCGACTTGAAAACCAAACGCCTACTCGAAAGTGCGTCAGTAACTAGACAAGCGATTGAGCAGGCATACGTTGCTGCCTTCGGAAAGTTGACCCAGACTGATCACATCTTGACGATTGTTCCTTCAAACAATGATGGAATCCGGGCCGATAACGCCAACCAGCGGAAACTGGGCCTAGCAGACCAAATCGACAAGGCAGCCGACCTGATCTTCGGCAACGCCTCAAATTCCAAATGGTTCTTAAATAAAGAGCGCTTTGAAGCTGGAGCAGGTCCTTCCCGCCCCAAACCTGTTGTGACTGGGAGCGATGCACATAACTTTGACGATTTACTTGCGTGGTTAGGCCGCACGGTTCCTGCGCCGAACGAGAAGTGCATAACCTGGATCAAAGCCGATCTGACATACGAGGGACTGCAGCAGATCCTGGTGGAGCCGGCAGATCGAGTCTCTATCGGTGAATCAAAACCCGACTTCAAAGAGCCTTATCGATACATCGAGAAAATCGTATTCGACCACCCAGACTTTCCTTCCGAAATCATCTTCAATCCCAATCTCACGTCAATCATCGGCAGCCGCTCTTCAGGGAAGTCGGCTCTCTTGGCGTACGTTGCCCATGCAGTCAATGCAGACCACACACTTGAACAGCAGCAAGCTGTAGCAGCCAAATCCAAAGTGTCTGATCTGGGCCCTGCGGCGGGTCATACCTGGGCCTCAGTGGAGCACGTCAAACGGAACATCGTGTGGGGAAATCCAGAGGCCACCAGGGGTCAGGTGATCTACGTGCCACAGAATTCACTTTTCGAAATTAGCAATCGAAAAACCGAAATAACGGATAAAATCAGACCGGCACTTTTTCGCGCCTACCCTGAACTCGAAAAGCAGTTCAAACGATTTCAGGGCGAACGTGAGGCAATCAGAATCCTAATGGGAACCTCCATCAGCGACTGGTTCTCTCACACTGCAGCCATGCGCGCTCGGGCCAAGGACCTAGCTCAGCTTGGCGATAAATCGGCGATCCAAGCGGCCGAGCAAAGTATTAAAGATGAGATCGGCGAGTTGCGGAAAGCAAGTTCCCTCACTGACGCGGAAAACGCAATCTACACCGAGGTAAAAACAGAACTAGCTGAAGCCGAAGAGGTTGTTCAGCAGCTCGACTCGGAACTCGAGGGACTTCGTGTATTCATAAATATTTCTGAAACACTAGAGGTGACGGCATCCGAGCAGGTCAGCGTTTCTATTGAAACCTCCCCTGCAGTGCAAGAGCTTGGGCATGATCTCGGCGTGGCCATAGAGACACTCGTGCAAGGTGCAAACGACCAATTGAAGGCTGATCTAGGCAGCCTGATCGTAGAGCAGTACAAAAAACTCACAGCGAAACGAAGAGGCCTCATCGAGAGAAGAGCTGCCTTAGCGGAGGAGCATGAACCCCTAATTGCAAGAATTGGAGAGCTCGCGGCGACATCTGATCTGGAAGATCGCCTTGCAGCCCACCAACTCACGCTGTCGAAAATAGAGACGCAAGAGACACTGATGGCGTCAGACCAGAAATCTGCGGACAAAAGTGTGCGAGAGATAACAGACTCGCTTGCTACAAGGGATGATCTTCATAAACGCCTCATCAGGTCCTTTCAACAAGAAATCCGGGTGTTGGACTCCATGGAATTTGGTCTAGCGATCGGTAATGCGCCAGAACAACTTGATTGGCTGGCGCAGGGCTTTAATAAACAGGCCGTAAGCGACTATCTAAGCCCTGACCGGCAGAGGGTCGAACTTGACCGGATCAAATCGGAACCGTTGAAATTTATCCAGTCGCTTGAGTCCGGTACGCAAAAAATTAGGCAAGGAGAGGAAAGCCAAGCCCTTGCAACTCGTGTCCTGACTGCGGCTCCCGAAGTGCGACTTACCGCGACACTCGATGGTGACCAAGTGGGAGGCTTCGAGACGACTACAATGACGCCAGGTAAACAGGCACTGTTTGCCTTAACACTTATTCTCAGTGAATCCGACGAGCCATGGCCACTGCTACTAGATCAACCCGAAGATGATCTCGATAGTCGGTCGATCTACGAAGTAATCGTGCCCTACTTGATCGCACGAAAGGGCGAACGGCAGATAATCATGGTCAGTCACAACGCCAACCTAGTGGTGGGTGCCGATTCAGAGTCGATCGTCATCGCAAACCGACATGGGCTTGACCGAAAGAATCGCGCCGACCGACTTTTCGATTATAAATCAGGTTCTTTGGAACATAGTGAACCGCCGAGAGCGAAGTCTTTTATCCTTGAAAGTCGAGGCATAAGCGAACACGCCTGCGAAATTCTTGACGGAGGTACGGATGCCTTCGAAAAGAGAAAGAACAAATACAACATCAAATGGGCATAGCTAACAAATGCTGTGAAACAAGTCAGAACCTGTCGATGGTCCCATTGCAATGAGACACCTGCAAGTGACTCATGCTCTAAGTAAAACGACTAACGGTATGAACTGCGATAAGTACAGGGCGGGAAGGAAGTGTTTTGATAGCTGATGATGCACTGGGGCCTGAGGCGCGCGCCATTCGCGATTATGTCAACATGGAGTCATCTGACGACGACCAAGCGACCCTTGTTCAGAAGGTACGTTCTCATCGAGTACTGGGCAGGGTCCACGATGTGTTTGATGTGCACTGTACTCAAACCAGATGGTGGGTCATTACGGAACCACGGAATCTTTATCTCCAAGCAGATTTTCCTGATTCCGAACAAGCTCTGATTTTCCACATCGGCCTCGGAGCTTTCCTAGCCGAACGGACGCGCACGGAAATAGAAAAGGAACAGGAAGAACATGTTTCGGCTTCGTGGAGACGGTTCCGTGATGCTCTGGAAACAATGAACGATGCCTCCGAGGCAGAAGACTTTCAATCCGTAGGGATTAAATGCCGGGACTCATTGATTGCCTTGGCGAGGACTCATCAGTCCGCACCCTGGTTGGGCGAAATCCTGGATCCTCCAAAGGCAGCTGATTTCAAGGGCTGGGCAAACATCTTCGCAGATTGTCTGACTGACGGCCGTTTGAGGAGATATCTCAAGGCAATGGTGGACAAGACTTGGGACCTTACAGTCTGGTTACAGCATTACTCGAACGCGACCGCGATCGACGCCGACCTAGTATTGGAAGCAACTTCTCACCTCATCCTGACTTTTGGGAAGTTGGTTCACCGACAAGAAGTTGGTGAACCTGAGCGCTGCCCGCGCTGTGACTCCTATCGGTTGCATAATGAGATCCGACACAACGCTGAGAGAGACGACTATCAGGAGTCAAACGTTTGCGCTGGCTGCGGCTGGAGATCGGAGTGGACGCACATTCCTGAATTGAGGGACGGCAATTGACACGACAGCCCAGCGGGTGTCTCGCAACCGATATGTCTCGCATCCCATGGGATGCAAGACGATCTGAGGTTTCGCAGGTGAACCCTGGCGCGACGTTCGGACCTGCGACACCGAGCACGGACCTGACGAGCCAAGAGCGCTGAACTCTCCACGGTGGCCTCCTGATTTCAGGACACAGGACTCCGAGACGCAACCCCGGTCCGATGTAACCCGCCTGAATGCGGCAAGATGATTGCATGGGATCTGCAACATTTGAGGACGTGCTTGACCGGCTCTATTTCACTGCCATTGACCAGAAGGACAAAGGCAGCAAGTTTGAGCGGTTGGTCAAGCGGTATTTGCAGTTGGAGCCGAAGTATGCAGACCAGTTTTCCGATGTCTGGATGTGGCAGGAGTACCCTGGCCGGGACGGCAAGGTGGACACAGGCATCGACCTCGTGGCCAGGGACCGGTACACGGGCGAACTGACGGCAATCCAGTGCAAGTTTTACGACCCGATGTCCACGCTGCAGAAGGCGCAGATCGATTCGTTCTTCACTGCTGCCGGCAAGACCGACTTCTCCTATGGCATGGTGGTCTCCACCACGGATCACTGGTCCAAGCACGCCGAGGATGCACTTGAGGGCCAGTCGAAGGGAATGACCAGGCTACGCTTGAAGGACTTGGCTGAGTCAACGATTGACTGGTCGCAGTTCGACGTCGATGTCCCCGAGCAGATGCGCAAGCTGGACCGCAAGGAACCCCGCAAGTATCAGCGTGAAGCCATCGACGATGTCAAAGCCGGCTTCCAAACCGGCGATCGCGGCAAGTTGATCATGGCTTGCGGTACAGGCAAGACGTACACCTCCCTCAAGATCGTGGAGGAACAGGTCCCTATCGGCGGAGCCGTGCTCTTCCTCGTCCCGTCAATTGCGTTGCTGCAGCAAACACTGAACGAATGGACCGCCCAGGCCACCGTCCCGATCAGGGCGCTGGCAGTCTGCTCGGACACCAAGGTCGGCCGCAAGGAGAACGAGGACGTCAGCGTCCATGACCTGGCTTTTCCGGCCACCACGGATCCCGTGAAGTTGTTGAACCGCGCCCGCATCAGCACCGGGCAGGAGGCCGTGACGGTCGTCTTCTCCACATACCAGTCCATCGATGTCATTGCCCAGGCCCAGCAGCAGGGCCTCGCGGATTTTGACCTGATTCTCTGCGACGAAGCCCACCGAACCACGGGCATCACTGAAGCAGACCATGATGATTCATCCTTCGTCCGCGTCCACGATGAGACGTACTTGAAGGCGGCAAAGCGCCTGTACATGACAGCGACGCCCCGCATCTACGTCCAGGAGTCCAAGGCGAAGGCCGCGGAGGACAACGTGGCGGTCTACTCCATGGACGACGAGGCAGTGTTCGGCCCCGAATTCCATCACCTCGGCTTCGGCAGGGCCGTCGAGATGGGTCACCTGGCCGACTACAAGGTCCTTGTCCTGGCAGTGGATGAAGAAGCCGTGTCGCGCTCTTTCCAAGGCATGTTTGAGGAGAACGGTGATCTCAAGCTCGACGACGTTGCCCGCATCGTGGGTTGCTGGAATGGGCTCTCCAAACGCGGCGTCAACGGCCAGCGCCTGGACATTGCCAACGCCAGCCCTATGCGCCGGGCCGTGGCCTTCGCCCGCAACATCAAGGAATCGAAGAAGCTTGCCGAGGAATTCGAGCTCATAGGCAAGCAACTCTTGGTCAACGCCGCTGACGCTGAGGCAGAACAGGCATTGAAGCTTGAAGCAGGGCACGTGGATGGCACCTTCAATGTCCTGGAACGTTCCGCGAAACTTGACTGGCTCAAGGAACCTGCCGACGGCAACGTCTGTCGCATTCTCTCCAACGTCAAATGCCTTTCCGAGGGCGTGGACGTGCCGTCCCTGGACGCTGTGCTCTTCCTGAACCCGCGGAATTCGCAGGTCGACGTCGTCCAGTCCGTGGGTCGTGTGATGCGCAAGGCAGAGGGCAAAGAATACGGGTACATCATCCTGCCCATCGCAGTGCCAGCGTCGCAGGACCCGGAGACCGCCCTGAATGACAACAAAAAATACAAAGTTGTCTGGGACGTGCTGCAGGCCTTGCGTGCCCACGATGACCGCTTCGAGGCCATGATCAACAAGCTCGACCTGAACCGCAATGCCAATGATGTCATTGACGTCATCGCGGTCACCGATCCATTCAACGCGGACGACGGCGGCGCTCCTGCCCAGGAGAAAAGCGGCACTGACACTGGAGTTACCCAGGAGACGCTGTTCGCCCTGGCCAGGGCAGATGAATGGCGGAACGCGATCTTCGCCCGCATGGTTCGCAAGGTCGGCGACCGGCGGTACTGGGAATCCTGGGCCACCGATGTCAAGGAAATCGCGGACCGGCACGTGATCCGCATCCGCACCATCCTGGACGGTCCGGATCCAAGGGCACGCGAAGAATTCGCCGTGTTCCTGGAAGGGCTCCGTGGCAACCTGAACGATGGCATCAGCGAATCCGACGCGATCGACATGCTTTCCCAGCACCTGATCACCAAGCCAGTGTTCGAGGCCTTGTTTGACGGCTATTCCTTTGCCGCCCACAACCCGGTGTCCCAGGTCATGGATTCCATGGTCGTCGTGCTCGAGCAGTACAACCTCGACTCCGAGGTTCAGAACTTGGAAGACTTCTACCGCTCGGTGCGGATCAGGGCCGAAGGCGTAACCAATGCCGAGGGCAAGCAAAAAATTATCACGGAGTTATACGAACGATTCTTCAAGCTGGCCTTCCCTCGCACCGCTGAATCCCTTGGCATTGTCTACACCCCGGTGGAGGTGGTCGACTTCATCATCCGCGCCGTCGACGATGTCCTCGCGAAGGACTTTGACTCGTCCCTGTCGGCACCCGGCGTGCACGTCCTTGACCCCTTCGCCGGAACCGGCACCTTCACTGTGAGGCTGCTGCAGTCTGGCCGCATCAAGCCGGAGGACTTGTTGCGGAAGTACACACAGGAACTCCACGCCAACGAGATCCTGCTTATGGCTTATTACATTGCCGCCATCAACATCGAGGCAACGCTACATGGGCTGCTGGAAGACCAGACGGCGGACGCAGGAGGGGAACCGGACACGGTGGAGTATGTGCCATTTGACGGCATGGTGCTCACAGACACGTTTCAGATGTCCGAGGTTGGTGACACACTCGACGAGCACGTCTTTACGTCCAACAACGACCGTCTGGTTGCCCAGAACAGGCTCGACATCCGTGTCATCCTTGGCAACCCGCCGTACTCCGTGGGCCAGTCCAGCGGCAACGACAACAACGCCAACCTGAAATACCCCACACTGGACGAGTCAATTCGCTCCACTTACGCGGAACGGTCGACGGCGACACTCAAGAATTCGCTATACGACTCCTATATCCGAGCCATTCGATGGGCATCCGACCGGATTCTGACCTCGCCCGACGGCGGCGTGGTTGCCTACGTCTCCAACGGCGGCTACATCGACGGAAACACCGCGGACGGCTTTCGCAAAACACTCCTGGGCGAATTCCATGACATTTACGTATACAACCTCCGTGGCAATGCTCGCACTGCCGGCGAGCAACGCAAGAAGGAAAAAGATAACGTTTTTCAATCAGGCAGCCGCAATACTGTGGCCATCCTGATCCTTGTGAAGAAGCCTGGGCCCACACCCGGCGCGGTGCTGCACTACAAGGACATTGGCGACTACCTCGACCGTAAGGAAAAACTCGCCCTCGTCGAAGCTGCCAGCATCAGCACGCTCGATTGGGTCACCATTACGCCCAACGCCGAAGGCGACTGGATCAATCAACGCAACGATTTGTTCGAATCTTTCACACCCATTGCCGAAAAAGCACGAGGAGGCGAGAAGCCAACTATCTTTGCCGATTTCAGCGGAGGATTGAAGACGAATCGTGATGCCTGGGTCTACAACTTTTCGATGGTTGGTTTGGAGTCCACCACAAAAAGGATGATTACGAACTATGGGGAACAGCTTCGTCGTGGCGTGATCGATCGTGAACCTACAATGGTCAGCTGGTCGAGCGGACTAGAATCGCTCCATTCTCGAGGTACCGAGATAGTGTTCAATAGCAAAAACATACGTACGGCCCTCTATCGGCCCTTTACCAAAATGAAAGTCTATTTCGACGACCAGTTGAATGATCGACGTGGACGACTTCCTCAAATATTTCCAGATGGAACCACAGAAAACGCGGGATTCTATCTTCCAGCACCTGGCAATTCAGCTCCGCCGTTCCTATGCCTGGCCGTCGATACGGTCCCAGACCTTGGTGGGGCAGGGATAAGTGGCGTTCAGTTCTTCCCCCGGTACACCTACCCATCCCCGACGGTAGACGACGACTTGTTCTCTTCGGCGGGAGCGTCCTCGTCCCCGGAACGAGCGGACAATATTACGGATGCGACGCTGGCCGACTATCGTGCCGTTTACGGTGCAACGGTCAGCAAGGACGACATCTTTTTCTACGTCTACGGTCTGCTGCACTCGCCCGAGTACCGCGGTAAATTCGCGGCAGACTTGAAGAAAATGCTTCCGCGCATCCCCAAGGTGCCCGGGGCAGAGAAATTCATGGCGTTCTCGCAAGCGGGCCGGGAACTGTCCGCCCTGCACATTGGTTACGATCAGCAAGAGCCGTACCCGCTCACAGAGGTGGAGACCGCCGTCGTGCCTGCCGAGGATGAGTACGCAAAGTACGCCGTGAAGAAGATGAAGTATGGCGGCAAGGCCGGTGCGTGGGACAAGACCCGCATCGTGTATAACAGCCACATCACCCTCGAAGGCGTGCCAGTGGAGGCACAGCGCTACATGCTGGGCGCCAGGTCCGGCCTTGACTGGATTCTAGAGCGGTACCAGGTGAAGACGGACAAGGCCTCGGGGATTGTCAATGACCCCAATGACTGGTCTCGCGAGCACGGCCAGCCGCGCTACATCATTGACCTGATCGGGCGGATCGTTGCGGTGAGCCTGGAGACGAACCGGATCGTGGATAGTCTGCCAACGCTAGATCTGGAAGGTGTCACTGCGTGACAATTCCTAAATGGTACGAGTTCATATTGCCTGCCCTTCAGGTGTTGGAAGATGGTCAGGATCACACGCTGAGATCGATTCGCTCGGGCGTCTTGGGCCGAGTTGATTTGACCCCTGAAGAGAGAGTCGAGCAGATTCCCTCAGGGCAGGAACGTTGGTACAACCGGCTACTGTGGGCCTTGACGCACTCCCATAATGCGGGACTCGTCTCGCGCCCGTCGCGGGGAATCTATCGGGTAAGCGACGAGGGGCAGGTACTCGCTGCAAAAGGATTGCCCGTCACGGCGGCGATGCTGCGTGAATATCCGTCATATCTCGAGTTCATGAACAGATCGGGTAGATCGGCCGAGGCCTCCGGACCTTCCGTACCCACTGACGAAGACGCTGCCGCTGAGACGCCAACCGACGCACTTGATGCTGCGTTGGCCGCACTTGATAGAAGCCTTGTTGCGGAGGTATATAGCTATCTGGCCCATTTATCTCCAGACGCCTTCGAACGGTTAATAAGGATCTTCGTTGTCCAGTTGGGCTACGGCGCCAACCGCACGAACGAAGCCACAGCGCGCCTGACGGCCGCCGATAAGGGGATTGATGGAATTGTCTGGCAGGATGCCCTAGGGCTGGACCGCGTGTATCTCCAGGCCAAACGCTACGGTGTTGAAAACAAAGTTGGTGGGCGTGAAGTTCGTGGGTTCAGCGGAGCTCTCGACCAGCACCGAGCAACAAAGGGCATCTTTATCACCACGTCGTCGTTTACCTCAGACGCATTGCTGGTTCCTAAGGAAGTGGTTCACAAAACGCTGCTTCTCATCGATGGCCAACGACTTGCGGAACTCATGGTTCAGTACGGTGTCGGCGTGCAAGCGGAACAGACGATCACGGTCAAAAAACTCGATTTAGACTTCTTTGAAAATATTTAAGTTTCTGGACCAGGGAGGCGCCATGGCAGGAGACAGTTGAGCCAAGTCGAGCCTTGGCATCCGACTGGCGCTGTTTCAATTAGTCGCCCTGGCCGCGGCTAGACGGGCTGGTGCGATGGCCAGGCAAGCGCTCGAGCTGACGTGGTAGGTGGCCGGCCAAGGCGCTCCAACGTGTATTTGGTTTGGGTCCGGGCGGATCAGCAGGACCGTATCGGGCCAGATGGAAAACATGCACGGCTCGATCCAAGCTGTCTGGATATATCCGAACTTTTCCCATCGGATGGTTGCCCATGAGCCGGTCGGCTGAACTTCTTGAAATCCGAGGACCGTTATGACCGCCGTTGTGCTGTGTTCACTTTGCGTTCGGGTCAAAAACTCCCATTGCCTGTCGGAGAACCGTTGCCATTCGGATTTTTTGTGGAAGAGGGTGGTCCAGCGACGCGCTAAAAGGGCGCCGGCAATAACCACGACGGCCAGGGCAATCCAGGCCCCGATTTTCGGAGGCCACGCCAACACGATGATGGCTGCAACGCAAACGAGGATGACGGCAGCGATGGTGGTCATCACCACCATGGGGGCGGTGGCGATGTGCGGTTTGACCATTGGGTTGGTGTCCATGGGCTTTCCCTCCGCCTTCATTCTAAATTTCCCATCCGACATTGGTAAGGCCAGGTTCAACTGAAACTGTTGAGGTTGCCGGACCGTCCCCATCACGGTTGCCGTTCTGAAGCAGGCTGATTTCGGCTTCGAGTTGCTGGCGATCCCGGCCGCGGTCCCATTCGTAGTCGGCCGGGGGAGGGCCCAACAGGTCCTCGTAATCGCCGATCAGCCAGCGGTCTCGGTAGACGGCGATGCCCTCCACCAAGTGGTTGCGGTCGGCAGTGGGAGTGGAATCCGGGAGTGTCGCTGTCACTTGCTGGACCCAAGGTTCTGTGCCAGAGAGTGCCGTCAACCTCAGCTGTTGGATCCTGGCGTTTGCAAGCTCACGTACTTGGCCGACCATGGCCATCAGGTCGGCGCGCTCGCCGGGGACGGCTTCGTCAAGCCATCCGTCAATGCCGGGGGAGCTGTCGCTGCCGATTGGTCGGAGGCGGGCGTGGATGACGGCCATCAGGTCCTTCGCGTCGCCGGGGCGTCGGATGGCTTGTTCCAGCGTGGCGGTTGCTGCCCTAGATTCGGCTGCAGTGGCGCGTCGCCAGGCGGCGACACTTGCACCCCATGACGGCGAGCTCTCGAGACTCGCTGCCAAACCTGGCTGCAGGCGTTCGACGGCGGAACGCAGGTTCTCGGCTGCGGCGATCTGGGCGAGGTAGTCGTACTCGGCGGCAAGCTGATGAAGGGAGTTGGCGCTCTCCCTTTCCTCATCTCCCACTTCGTGTGCCGTCCGCTCGGCGCCTTGGGCGGCAAGGACTTCGCCGATGATTTCCAGCCACGTGGTTGTATCGACCTCGTGGAGTTCCTCGTCTGGGGCGGGATCGGTTTCGCAGATGTACGCGGTGTTGGCTTCCCTGCCACGGGTCATGCCTACATAGAAGAGCTCCCGGGTGAGGCACCCTTGCGTGAGGAGGGTGTGGCTGGTGTCGACGGTGATTCCCTGGGAGCGGTGGGCCGTCGTCGCATACCCCAATTCCACCGACGCGGCCAGGTACTCACTGGTCAGCTTGATGCCCACACCGGTGTCGAGGCGTCGGCCCACAATCGACCCGTCATGGCCCGGCTTCGCCGTGAGCTTGATAAGCGTGCCGTTGCGGATGTAGTCCCCGGCCTGGTCGGTGAGCCGCCGGTCGTTCTTGCGGGCGATCACCGTGTCCCCGCGGCCGGCGCTGAGCCCGTCACTCAGGCGCACCGCCCGCCGGGCGTCGACCAGGCCCTGGTCCACCAGCTCCGCATGGGCGCGCTCGTTGAGGACTGTGACGGTGTCGTTGTCCGGTGCAATCAGGATGGACGCCCTGCCGGCATGGACGTCCGCGATCCACCGCCCGTACGCCTGGTCGACCATCTCCATGTACTCGCCGCGGCGGAGGCGTCCATGCGCCTCGTACTGCTGCACCGCCGTGAAGTCGCCCGCCCGCAACAGCAGCGACGCCGGCCCCTCCCACCCGTGGCGGAACCGCCGCACACTGGTTAGCTGGATCGCCTTCCCCTGCCGGTCCAGCCAGCCCAGGATCCCGCCGGCGTCGATCGCGTCCAACTGGGCAGGGTCGCCCACCATCACGATCTTGGCCCCGGCATCCCGCGCCTGGTGCACCAGGGCCGCCAGCTGCGCAGTGGAAACCATCGACGCCTCATCCACGATCACCAGCTGGTTCCGCCGAAAACTCCAGTGCCCCTGCCGCATCGCCAAGTCGGCCATCCGTTGCGACCGTCGCAGCCGCTGCCAGAATGTACCGGAACGGGATGCTTCAAGGTCGCGGAACCGCTCCGCCCGCCCCGCAGCGCCCTGCCCGACCGACTCATACAGCCACTTGGACACATTCTCCGCCACCAGCCCCAGCTTCCGGCCCAGCACATTCGCGCTCGCGGCTGCCGGGGCAAGTCCGACGACGCTTCCCGCACCATAGGCCTGTTCCCAACTGTCACGGATGGCTGCCATGGTGGTCGTCTTCCCCGAGCCTGCCGGGCCGACGACGGCGTCGAGGTACCTGCCGCTGGAAAGCACCTCGTGCACGGCGGCGAGTTGGTCCGGCGCCAGCTCCGTCCGGTCCGGGGCCTGCCCCGCACGGGTGAGGAACGTGTCGGCGAGGTGGGGCGCGATGGCGGGGCCGCCGTCGTCGTTCCTGGTGTTCATGACCAGCTGCTCGTTGGCGAGGATGCCGGCATCGGTGTAGAGGCGGGCGCCGGGGAACTCGAAGACGGCGTGGCCGGCGAAGGCGACGTCGCTGCCGGCATCCGGCGGGACCGTGTAGCGGTAGGGGTTGAGCGCGACACATTGGGACTCGGCCGCGGTGGCGACGGCGTCGATCAGGTGGCGGCGGTCGGCGGCGGTGGCACAGCGGATGTCGGCGCAGACCCGCTCCGCCTCGGCCAGCAGGTTCCACCGGTTCCAGGTGGCGCGGCGCCCGGCCACCTCCTCGCGCGCGGCTGAAGCCGCGGCGGCGACCCATGGCCCGGTGAGGTCGGCGGCGGTGACGGGACGTTCGTGGGAGCGGTTGATGGTCTGGCGGATCACGGTGGCCGGTTCGAAGCCAAGCCGTTGGGCGCGGACCCGCCAGCCTGTGGCGAGGTTGCTGAGGGGTGTGGGGTCCTTGTCCTTGGCCTGGCGGGTGGACAGTGTGGCCTGCTGGCGGAACTTGGTCACGGTGGTCCTGGACGGCCGGCTGCCGTGGGTTTCCTCCCAGGCCTGGATGAGCCGGTCCGTTTCCGCGTTGATCAGGTGGGAGCGGCTGGAGAATTCCTGAATCAGCTTGTCGTCGACGCCGACCAGCTCGTGGCGCGGGTTGCGTTCGCGGATGGCGGGCGGGCGGAAGCCGGGGACTGCGCCGAGGCGTTCCTGGAGGCGGTCGAAGAGGAGCCCGTTGTAGTGTTCGCTGGCGGAGATGGTGGCCTTGTAGAGGGTGCGTGAATCCAGGCTGGACCAGGCGCCGTCCGTGGCCCGCTGGACCCGGTTGGCGATGACCACGTGCGTGTGGAGCTGGGGGTCGCGGGCGCGGGATTCCCAATGGTCGAAGGCTGCGGCGACGGCGCCCTTGGCCCCGACGTGGGCGACCCCGCCGCGGCCGGTCCTGGTGTGGATGGCTTGGGTTTCGAGCCATTCAAGGACTTCGTTGACGGCTTCGTGGTGGGCTTGGAGGATGAGCTTTTGGATGTCCTTGGGGGCGAGCGCCCAGATGACGGACACGGATTTGGGGACGCTGAAGGTCAGGTCGAATCCGGCGACGGCGGCGCGCTTGGTTTCCTCGCCGTTGCGGTGGGCGACGGTGGTTTGGCCGTGGGGGCGGCCGAGCGGCTGGTGGGTGTCCGGGTGCTCGGCGTTGCTGAAGATGGCGGTGGCATCGGCGTTGGTCACCTGGTCCAGGGGCCGGCGGTTGATGCCTTCGAGTCCCTGGCCGAGCCACCGGCCCGGGGGAGTGCCAGCCCTCATGTAGTAGCCGGTGGCATCTCCCGGGGCGAGGGGGACGTCGTCGCCCATGGTGGTCTTCAGCAGGTACTTCACGCCTGCGTGGGCGGTGAGGCGGGCGATGGAGACGGTCATCGCGTATGGGCCGGCATGATGGTGGGCCAGCCGCGGCGGCGGTAGATCTCCGCGGTGGGCCGGTCGAGGGGGATGCCGAGGTGGTCCGAGAGCTGCAGGAGGCGTGCGGCGAGGCGCATGAGGTCCTGCGTGTCGCCCCGCTGGCTGTGGAGGACCCGGGCGATTTCCAGGCGCAGCTCGGTGGTTTGTGCCTTCGCCTCGGCCAGTTCCCCGCAGAGGTCCAGGTTGACGGCGGCCAGGTGCCGCAGCTGGGTGAGCTGCTGGTCGATGGTCTTGTCGCGTTCCAGGACGGCATGGTGGAACTTGTCCTCCGCCGACTCGGTTTCCCGCCGGAGCTGGCGCTGGTAGTCGGATTCTGCCTGCAGGAGCCTTTCCTGGGCATTGGCGCGTTCGACGGCAACCAGCGTCTTCCTTGTAGCCCGGCCCGTGGAGCGGCGCTTCTCGGCCCGCCGCCGGTCACGGCTGGCCCGGGAGCACGACGGCGAACAGTACAACTGGGTTGGCCGGCCCGGTTCAAAGACGGCCAGGCATTCCCGACACTTCTGAGTAGACATGCATACTCATGGGAATCCCGGCCCGAAACTCCATGACCGGCCGCGACAGTTCCCGCCGCGGTCAGGGCCTTGGATGCCAGATGTGTGAACTGATTTGAAGATTTCTAAGCTGGACTCGAGGCGTCGGGTTCGGCAGCCTTGAACTAGGTTTGGCATTAAACCAGGTCGATCAATTGAGACGTGACGAGAGCGGGAACGTTCTTAATAGACGAAGTCGGTCCCTGGATAGGGGACAGCCAAATTTTACGGTTCATCTGGAGACGACGATCTGCGGTTTCGACGCCGTGATCGACGTCACGGATGACTAATGCTGTTCCGTGAAAGGTGGCTGCCGCGCTTTTCGGCGTGCATTTTTGGAATCGACCTGGACGGAGAGCTCTTCAGCGTCTTGACCAGTTCCCCCCAGTCTCCCCGGACATTACTTGAGGGGACAGCTTGTTGTCTTGGATTACTGGTTTCGTCGTCGGCTTGATGGTTTTCGGCTTCTGGGACATCAAATTTGCTTTGAATCGCCCGTCTTGAGTAGTGGATCGTCAGATATCAGGATAGGGGTCTGCCCTAAATCGTGAGGAGTCTCTGGTCCACGAAGTCGCTGCGGCTGAGGTGAGTGCCTCGGGAGCGAGCCAAATTGTCTAAATCGATTGCCGGTACACAGTTCGGGATCTTCAACCAGTTGGCGGTGTCGACCTGTTGAACTGTACGCGGGCAATAGTTGCGGACCACGGTTGGAGTCGGAGCGTAGTCAGTCGTCAATGAGCTCCGAAAGAGCATGATCGATCATGGTGACTCCCACTGGCAAAGAGACGCCTAGTATGGCTGCGGCGGCGCCTGTAGTCGAAGCCGCGGCCGCGGTATCCGCGGCAACTGCGCCGCAGCCGCCTAGTACTCCGAGCACCACGGCAAGGGTTCGGCATGCTTCAGCGTGTTCCCCTTCGACGCGAAGCTGCTCAAGATGTTCGTCTACTTTCGTCTGCAGTTGCAGGAAACTCTCTGTCAAAGCGGGGATTGAGTCTGCCAACGGCTTGTCCTGAACGGCGAGCATGTCTCGCTCGAAGACTTCCAACAAGGAAGTGTCGAAGCCTTTGGCACGGAGTAGTTTGCATTCTGCTTTGACGAACCAACGTATCGTGGACTTATCCATGCGCAATTCCTCCGTGACTCCCCACGGATTGAAGTTAAATCGCGCTAAAGTCTCGTGGACGAATGCTTCTGTATCGGTTATCAGGGGTTCCTGCTGAAGCACTTCCAGGGCTCGTTTGGCAGCTTGGAGTCCTTGATGGAGGAGGGCATTTCTTCCTCGCTTCCGTCTTGTGCCCTTGAGTAGGTCGATGGCCGTGTTGATATTGTTCGCCTCGAAACTAATTTGCGAAGTCAACAAGTGGGCCTCCAGGTGTGCGCCAGATTTTGCAGGACAGTTCTCGCATGATTTGTGAATGCCGATGGCGGGTTCCATGACGATAATGGAGCCCACACGATGGCACAAGGGGAATCAGGAAAATATTCATCATACGAGTAGAAATGACAGATATTTCTCATCCGGCGGCTGCCGACTCAATCGGTAGCCGCCGCGCGGATGGTGTTCCTAGCTGAATCGTTCTGGTCGGAAGGTTTCCAGCATCGGGTGGGGGTTTCCTGTCAGGATCTCGCCTGCCATCAATTCGCCTGCGACTAGACCCAGAGTCGCACCTGAGTGGGTGAAGGCAACGAAGCAGCCGGGTACCTTTTTCAATTGTCCAAATACTGGTTCGCCATCGCCGGGGATTGGTTTCCGACCGATCTTCCATGAGGCTGGCTTGACGTCCGGGGTGCCGTCCAAAAGTTTGGCTGCTTCGTTGGCGAGTTCTTGAACGATGTCGTCGGGGATGCTGAACGTGCCGTCGTCGTGTTCGGTGATGTCGGCTTCGTACCAATCGTGATCAAGGGCAAGGGTATTGCCGGGGTTGGGGCGAACTGCCGCACGAGGAGTGTTCATGACGGCTTTCAATCCATGATCGAACGGCTTGGTGATGACCAGCATTGAGATGGGCGACGCATTGCCAATGGTTACACCCAGTGGTGCGACGACATCGGGAGTTGCCGCACCGCAGGCAACGAGCACAGCATCGGCAGCGTAGTTCCGGCCGTCGGCAGCAGTCACGCCGGTGGCATCGCCGTCCTCGACGACTACGGTGACCTTGCCAGCATTGAGGACCAGTTCGCCTCCGAGGGCGTCAAACTCTTCCATGAGGAAATCCACCAGATCCGGAAGACTGACCCAGCCTTCGCCCGGGTTGAAGATTGCTTGTGAAGGGACCGCCTTACGATCAACTGCTGGGGCGACTGCCGTTACGGTTTCGGGGGTGTGCAGGTGTGAGTCATAGGCGTGGGCAGTTTCGTAGGAGTGTCGGGACAGGGTATCTGTCTCATGTCCAGGCTCCGCCCACTGCAGTCCTCCGCTGAACTGCAGCCATTCCCGTGTGGGGTCCGATGCGTAGAGCGTGCGGTATCTGTCGACACCGGCCATTCGAAGGTCGTGGTAGGGCCGGGACCGCTCGCCGGCTGAATTGAGCCAGGAGAGGGAGCGGCCCGTGGCTTCACTGGCCAGATGGGTTTCGGTCAGGAGCGTGACTGTAGCTCCTTTGCGAAGCAGATGGACGGCGGTGGAAACGCCTAGGATTCCGCCGCCGATTACTGCGACGTGCTTGGCGGATTCTTCTACTGACATGACGATTCTCATTTCTGACTTAGGGAAGGCTGTATGAGGAGGTATGGAGCCTCTTAGCCGGCATTGCTAGGCAGTATGGTGGATTTTTTCGATGATTTGCAGTACTTGAAGGGAATTGGCCGGATCTACGGGGAGAGCGCCGGCGCCATTTAAGGCCAGAGCAAGGCGACGGTAGAACTCCGGGTAGGACCCGCGATCCGGTGGAACCGGCGTCGTTTCTGGGCCGATGCCCAAGTGCCCCCAGTTTTCTTCAGGGTCGACGCCGTACTGCGGGTCCGTTGGCAGTATCCCGGCGTCTAATGACGGTTCTTGGCTGTCGAGTCCCCATTTTGTGTAGCCGGTGGTGGAACCTAGGACGTGAAAACGTGCCCCGACTTGGGCTGCCATTCCATTCATCCAGAGTCTGGACCGGACGCCTGACTTGTGCTGGAGTGAAACGAAGGCCTCCTGATCGGCATCTGAACCAATCGGGTCGCTTATACGGGTAGTTTCGCCGTGGCAATCGGACACGGGTCCAAACAGCTGGATGACCTGGTCGATCAGGTGCGCTCCAAGGTCGTGGAGGATGCCGCCGGCTTCGGCGAGTGTTGCTTCGTCACGCCAATTTTGGAAGCCTCCCGGGCGCCACCATTCAAAGCGGGACTCAAAGCTTCGGACTTGACCGAGATCGCCCTGGTTGATGAGCCGTTGGAGCGTGAGGAAGTCAGCGTCCCAACGTCGGTTCTGAAACACGGTGAGCAGGACGCCCGCTGTTTCAGCTTGAGCGATGAGTTCTTGGGCTTGGTCTGAGTTTGAGGCAAATGGTTTGTCAATGACGACGTTGAGTTTGTGTTCGATGGCGGTAGATGCGAGGGCGAAGTGCGTTGCTGGCGGAGTGCCGATAATGATCAAATCGAGGTTGCCGGTGTCGGCATATAGTTCCTTGGCAGTGGCCACAACCCGAGCATTGGGATAGAGCGCCGCGGCTTGTGCTGCACGTTCCGGATTTGAAGTGACGATCACGTCCAACGAGTACGCCGGGTCCGCGGCGACTAATGGGGAGTGAAAGACTCTGCCAGAGATCCCGAAACCGATGACTGCGGTCCTGACTTGTTGGGTGTCCGACGTCGTGCTGGCCATCACAGGACTTCCGAGAGAAAGCGCTGCAAGCGGTCGCTTTTTGGCCGGTCGAAGAGGTCTTCTGGGCTGCCTGCTTCCACGACTTCTCCCTCGTCCATGAAGATCACTTGATCCGCGACTTTGCGTGCGAAGCCCATCTCATGTGTCACGACGGCCATGGTCATGCCGCGGCCGCCGAGCCCTGCCATGAGGGTCAGCACGCCTTTGACGAGCTCTGGATCCAAAGCACTTGTCGCTTCGTCGAACAGCATGACTTCCGGTTCCATGGCCAGCGCTCGGGCAATGGCTACGCGCTGCTGTTGGCCACCGGAGAGGTCCCTCGGCCGGTGGTCGGATCGCTCTGCCAGCCCAACTTCCACTAGGCGGCGCATCGCACGCTCCTTGGACTCTGCCTTTGACATTCCTTTGACATTCCGGAGGGCGAGCGCCACGTTTTCCAGAGCCGTATGGTCCGGGAACAGATTGAAGTGTTGGAACACCATGCCGATCCGCCGGCGCAGCACGTCGGGTTTCAGGCCCAGGGCACTGGATCCGTCGAGTACGACATCCCCGCCTTTAGGCTCGTGCAGGCGGTTGATTCCCCGCAACAGGGTGGACTTTCCTGAGCCGGAAGGGCCGATGATGCAGGTGGTCGTCCCGGGGGCGATCGTGAAAGAGACGTCGCGGAGAACGTCAATGTCTCCGTAAGCCATGCTGAGGTTCTTTAGCTCCAGGCTGGAGCCGCGGAAGGTCTCGATATCGGCTGATGTGGTGCTGGCGCTGATGCTCATGTGTTGCTCCCGTTGGTCAGCGGCGAGGCCGCGCTGAGTTCCTTGACTTCATTGAGTCCGCTGATGGGTGGTGCGGAGCGGCGGCGGCCGGTACGGAATCGGTTGTCGAAGTAGTTCACCAGGTGGGTGAGGGGAACTGTGATGATGAGGTAGAAGACGCCGGCCATGACCAAGGGGGAAAGGTTTCCCGAGAGAACCGCGGCATCTTGGCCGACACGGAATAGTTCACGTTCTCCGACCAGCAGACCGAGAAAGTAGACGAGCGAGGAGTCTTTGACGATGGCGATGAATTGGTTGACTAAGGCGGGCAGGACGCGGCGGATGCCCTGAGGGATGACCACCAGTGCCATTGCCTTGGTATAGCTCATGCCCAGGGCCCGGCATGCCTCAATTTGTCCGTTGTCCACACTCAGGATGCCTGCTCGGAAGATTTCCCCGATGTAAGCACTGGCGATCAGACTCAATGCGATGATGCCCAAAGGGTAGGGCGAGGGGCCAAAGATCGACTGGCTGAGCCTGGCGAATCCCTGCCCAATAAGGAGAATGGTCAGGATGGCTGGGAGACCGCGAAACAGGTCCGTGTAGACCCGGGCGGGAATCCTCAGCCATTTGGAGGGCGAAATGCCCATTACTGCCACGATCATGCCCAGGATGACGCCAATGACGGTGGAGGCAAGAGAAATAATGAGTGTGTTGCGGAGGCCGGTTGCCAGGAGTTGGGGCAGGACATCGGCCATGGCGTTGAAATCGAAGAACGTATGAGTAATGGTGTCGAACCAGTCCATGGGTTGCTCTCAGAGATAGTTTTGGTGGAATGCAGGGGGTAGATGTGGGCCGGCCCAGTGCTTGGAGCGGCCCACACCGTGGGCCTATTTGGCCGGTGTAGTGCTTGTGGTTTGCTCTGCTGTGGGCAGGTACTGCTTGGGCATTGGTGATCCCGGGAACCACTTCTGGTACAGCTTCTTCCAGGTTCCGTCATGCATGGCCGCCTTGAGTCCCTTGTTCAGTGCAGCGAGAAATGCTGGCTTGCCCTTTGCCACGGCGAAGCCTGCTGGAGCGTCAAAGGATGGGATGTCGGCCGCGCTAACGAAGCCGAACTGCTTCTCATAGGATTTGGCGTTTTCGTAATCCAGGAAGTGGGCGTCAATCGTGCCGCTGTTCAGGGCGGAGATTGCCGTGTTGTTGTCGGGGAACCGGACGATATTTGCGG
Organism: Arthrobacter sp. A2-55; assembly: GCF_025548615.1. NCBI lineage: Bacteria > Bacillati > Actinomycetota > Actinomycetes > Micrococcales > Micrococcaceae > Arthrobacter > Arthrobacter sp. A2-55. Next base: position 54,150 of record NZ_JAJLOZ010000012.1, read on the forward strand.
TGGGGAAGTTTTTCACGGCGTAGGTTTCCTGCAAGGTGCCCTGCACGACGCCCAGACGCTTCCTAGCCAGCCCGTCAGCATTGGTGATGCCTGACTTTTTGGTGGTCATCACGGTGAGGTATCCGGCCAGGTAGCCGTCGGAAAAGTCAACGGTTTGCTTGCGTTTAGCCGTGATGCCGATGGCTGCGACACCGACATCGAACTGGCCGTTCGCTACTGCAGCGAGAAGACCGGAAAAGTCCTGGCCTGTATAGACAACGTTATCGATTCCGGCCCGGTGAGCCACGTTCTTGAAAAGCTCCACGTCGAAGCCAGTAAAGTTTCCCTGGGCGTCTGTGTATGCGTAGGGTTTGGCATCACCGAGGCTGGCGACGCGAATGGTTCCTGGCTGGATCAGGCCAAAGGGGTTGGAGGTCGGGCTGGCTGTGGATGCACCTCCGCAGGCGGAAAGTGCGAGCACGGCGGCCAAAGCAGCAGCTGTGATGCCCCCGGCTCGGAGCTTGTTGGGTTTGAACATTTTGAATTCCAATCGTGGTGAGGGCTGTTGAGTGCTGTTCTGGTCTTTGGGGTCAGGCTGGTGGTGTGGTTCCCCTTGCTGAGTCCGGTCTCAATCGCTAGAGTTGAGACCGGACTCACAATGGATAGTAAGACTGTAATTCATCTCACAAGGGCCGTCAACAGGTCTCTGGAAGGAAAAATGAATAATTCTTCAGGCCGGCGCCGGGATGTGACAGTTGCCGATGTCGCCAAGGAAGCGCAGGTTTCCAAGGCCCAAGCGGCACGCGCCTTGGGAGACTATGGGGCTGTCAGCGACGAAGTGCGTGAACGTGTCTTGGCGGCAGCCGAGACCCTGAACTACAGGCCAAACGAGCTCGCCCGGACCATGAACACCGGAAAATCGCACACGATCGGCGTCGTGGTTGGTGACATTGAGAACCCACACTTTGGCTTGGCCATGAGGGGAATATCGGATACCGCCAAAGCCTCAGGGTTCGACGTCATTTTGATAAATACCGGGGAAAACCTCGACGCTGAAGTTGATGCGGTTCGAGTGCTCCTCGACAAACGGGTAGACGGCTTTATCGTGGCACCTGTGTCATCCCCTGACAGTGAGCACCTTCACCGTGTTCAAGAATCCGGACGACCGCTGGTCCTATTCGATCGAAAGGTCAGCGGTCTTGACGTCGACGTGGTCGCCGTCGATATGACGGCCGTGGCCCGCGAATCCACGGCGGAGCTGATTGATGCTGGCCACGAGAGGATAGCATTCATATCCACCTATCGATCTGAACAGGCCTTCCGTCACGGCCTGACCATCACGTCTTCGCCAATTGCCGAGCGTCTGGCCGGGATGGAACTGGCGTTCCAGAAAGCAAGATTGCCTTTTCCCGACGACTTGGTCAGGTTTAACGCCGGAGATCCCACCTCTGTTGCACAAATCACCAAGGATCTGCTGCTCGACTCTCGTGCGGCGACCGCCATAGTTGCCTCGGACGGCTTGATCGCTTTAGGCGTTGTCGAAGAAATCCAAAAATTGGGACTCGAAATACCCAAGGACATTTCTTTCCTCATGTACGACGACTTCGCTTGGACACGTCTGATCCGCCCCCCGCTTACTGTCATTTCACAGCCGGTGTATGAGATGGGAGCAGCCGCTGCGACGGCCGTGGTCCGAAAAATCCAGCGAACTTCGACAGGCACCAAGACCCCAGACTTCAAAGCCAAGCTGGTGAACAGGGGTTCTGTTGGGCGCGCCAAGTCGATCAAGTCAGCCAACATGTGCCCCGAAATTTATGGCGCACTCTAAACCTTCATTTCTGGTTGTCACGTTCGAGTAACCCGTCAACCCGTGCGATGTAGAACTTCTGGACCGGGACGTCCCCACAGTTTTTGCCGTGGAGTTGGAATTTACATCATCCCCATACCGCCGATTTCGGGGCCGCGCGCGTGCGGTGGCTGGTAGGCGTTGTGGCGGCTGGTGGCCCAGTCGGCGAGGATGCCGTTGCGGACGAGGTGGTCGGTGAGTTGGGCCAACCGGTAGTCGGGGTCGGCGTCGAGGGCTTTTTGGAAGCATTGGTGGGCTTTGCTGCCGTGGCCTTCCCACCATTGGATGACGCCGAGGCTGGTGAGCACGGGGGCGGTGTCGGGGCCGTCGGCGCGCATGTAGAGGTGGAAGAGGACGTCGGTGGCGCGGTCCACGCGCTGCCAGTGGGGGCTTTGGGTGGTTTGGCCCAGCAGGAGGTCGCGCATGCTGTCTTCTATGCCGGGGATGTCGGCGATGAGCCGGTCGCGGACCGTGATGAATTTGAGGTAGGCGATGAGTTCTGCGGCTTCGTCGTCGGTGGGGTCGGCGGCGCCGTCGAGCATCCGTGCCCAGAGGGTCCTGGCTTGTTCGGTGGCGTCGTGGGGGTTCATGGCTTCGATGCGGTAGCAGTTGCGCAGGACCTTTTGGCTGAGGTCGGTGGTGGCGGTGACGGGGATGTGGAAGCCGGGGGAGGGTTCGATGCTGGAGCCGCGGAAGACGAGTTCGGCGTTGAGTTGGCTGCCGGTGATCCCGTCCAGGGGGTGCTGGACGGGGTGGCGGGTGTTCATGTGGAGGTAGTTGGTGAAGGTGGTTTCGCCGACGAGCCAGCCGTCGCGGACGGTGATGCCCCCGTCGCGCAGCCGGCCGGCGAACTCCTCCAGCATGTCCTGGTGGGGGCGCGGGTCCCCGGGTGCCCAGGGGGTGTGTGTGAAGATGCCGAAGACGACGCCGGTGGCCTGGTGGTCGGTGGTGATGTAGTGCATGAGCTGGTCCGTGTACCGGGCGGTGTCGGTGGCCGGGGTGGGGAGGTTGACGCGGAGGCTGGCGCCGATGCGGCGCCCGTCCAGAAGGATGCAGACCAGGGATTCCTGGGGCCAGAAGCCCAGGCTGTGCCCCATGAGGGCGATGAAGTCGTCAGGGGTTTTGATGCTGAGCTTTTCCATGATGCCTCCCGTGTCGGGCCGGCTGGTGCCGGTGTCACCTGTTCATGGACGACGGCGGCGAAAACTACGTGACCAACCGCGGGCTGGGTGCCCTAGTGGCCTTGGAGGAGTTCTTCTGCCTGGTTGACGAGGGCCCGTTCGCGGGGGAGCAGGGCCATGCCGCGCAGCTGGGAGTCGCGGATCTCGATCACGCGGCGGTGCAGGTGCGCGGTGGCTTTCCCGGTGACGGGGTCGAGAATCGGGGTCCAGCGGTTGCGGAGCAGGTATTTGCGTTCGGTGCTGCTGCGCCGCCACACCGGGGTCAACAGGGCCATGAGCCAGCGGGAGCGGATGTTCCGGCGCACAAGTCCTGGCGATTCGCGGAAGCGCGGGAGCATGAGGCCGATGCTGACCAGGAGCACGGCGAGGGTCTCCAGAAGGGTGAAGGACCAGTTCAACCCGCCCAACACCGGCGCACTGGGGGTGGGGGATTCCTCAATGACCCCCAGGGCGAGCCGGTTGCCCAGGGCCAGGGCCATGAGGATGCAGCCGGCGGCGAAGGCGCCGACGCCGGACTTGAAGGTCCTGCTGCGCATCCTGGGCAGGAATCTCAGGCAGGTCAGGGCGACGTCGGCGCACACCCAGATGATGAATGCCGAGCCGGCCCACAGGAAGAGCTGCATGCCGGGTTGGGTGCCGTAGGCCAGGGGGAGGTTCTGGTTCGTTGTGTCGACCCGGCTGGTGGCGAAGCCGGCAACCACGCAGGCCCCGGCCGCGGCGGCTGCGAGCCGTCCGCGCCGGAGGTGGCGCCGCCGTCGTGCCTGGTCGGTGAGGGCGGCCAGGACGGTGGCGGAGTGGAATTGCCAGAAGCCGGCCATGATCGCTGCGATCAGGGCGAGGCCGACGTGGTTGTGGCCGCCCAGGAAAGGGTCGGCGGCGTTGTAGACGGCGGGGATGAAGAGGGTGCAGGCGACGGCGGCGAAGAACGTGGCGCGCAGCACGGACGCGCGTTCCTTGTCCAGGGCAGTGGGGATCCGGATCAGGGTGAGCAGCCACAGCATTCCGGCCGGCACGTAGTCCATTAGCCGAAGACCTTGTGGAAGCCGGCCGGGTCGTTGCCGGTGCCGGGTGTGTGGTGGTTGATGCGGGCGGTGAGGACGTCGGCGAGCATTTCGGCGGCGGCTTCGGCGCTGTCTTCGTAGCTGGTGCGGCCGAAGACCTGCAGCGGGGTGTCGGGGAATCCGGGCAGGTCTGTGAGTGCGAGGGAGGTGGCGGTTTGGTAGTGGCCCAGGATCAGGTGGGCGAATTCGTGCAGGATGATTTGCTGCAGGTGCCAGGAGGATTTCGGTGGGGCGTGGACGACGAGGATGTGGTCCTGGTAGGTGGCGCACATGCCGCAGAGGTCGTCCCCGCGGATCGTGTCCAGCTGCGTGATGGTGAGGGGGCGGCCGTGTTCGGTTTCGATCCGCTTTTGAATCGTGTGGATGTCGGGGTTTGAGCCAAGATCCAGCCGGCGGTTGGCGTTCCGGACCAGGCGGCGGATCTTCGGCTTGTTCACGGCAGGGCATCCGGTGCGCTGGATCGGGCCTGCGTTCCACGGGTGGAAGGCGCCGAAGTGGTCGCCCCGGTGTCCGTGCAGTGTATGGAGTTCCCCCGAAGAATCATCCGCCAACCCGTCACGCTGTGTTCAGCGGCAGTCCCTGGCCGCTGTTTAATTCGTGTTTAATTCATGGTAAATCCGGCTGGAGGGTGCTGGCCAGTGTCGGGGCGGAAATTCAGCCGTGGTTGTTTGTGTGGTTCCAGGCCAGAAAGTTCCTGAGGCCGGTTTCGCCTTTTCGCATGAGGGCTGCGTGGGCATAGGTGAATGCGGGCGCGGCGACGGGGCTGAGGAGCGCCATCCAGCGGCTGGTGGGGCGGACCCGCCATTCGATGTCCATGCGGGTGTGGCCGTTGTCTGTCCTGGACAGGAGCACGCGGCCTTCGCCTTCCAGGTCGCCGGCGGCGTCGAAAGCAACAACTCGCGGGCTCTCGACGAGGGTCGGATGGTAGGCGACCGTGAGCGTGTAGCCCAGCGACGCCTTGAAGTTCAGGGTCGCGGTCGTTGCCAGGAGGAGCTCCTCCTTGGAGGCGCCTTCATGCGGTGCCCGCTCCAGCGGCTTGGCGTAGCTGCAGCCGGGCCACCACTGGGGCCACGACATGTCCGGATCGGCAATCACGTCCCAGACCTCCTGCTGGAAGTTCGGGAACGTCCAGGACGATGAGAGGTCATAGAGTCGGGCTGCCATGAGGAAATTCTTGCACGCCGTTCCGGGTCGGTGCCATGCGTTGCCAGACACGGCGCGACTTTGTTTCCAAGGTCCGGTGGATTGGTGTTGCAAGGTGCGCCGGTGCCAATGTCGGTGCCTGCGCCTACACTGGAATAATCGAACCCAATTTCTAGTAAGTGGTGTGTTATGACTCATGTATCGAATGTTTCGCTGGTAGACTCCGCCGGATCCGCTCTGGGCCTCCTGATGGCCCCGAGTGCGGTGGCGGCCGGGTACCCCTCCCCGGCACAGGATTATTTTGACGGCAGGATCAACCTGAATGAGCACTTGATCATTCTTTAGAGGGTTCAGGGGTGTTGTGAACTTGGGTGAGGGCGCAAAGGAATTACTGGGGCAGATCCAGCTTCTTCCTTCAAGTTGTCCAATCTATGGGTAAGCCTTACGGTCTTGATCTGTTCTTGTCGTAGTTCTTCTTGGAGTACGTTGATCGCCCGTTCAAGGGTGGCGCACAGCGCCTTCCAGTTCTCCGCGCGTTCATGCGTGCGTGACTGCAGTTCCCGTAGGCTGGCCGCTTCCGACTTGAGTTTTGCAATGTGTTCGTGGAGCTGAACCTCGGATGCTGTTGGCGGGTGTGCCGCGTCGCGCAGGTAGGCGAAGCGATCCTTGAGGTCGAGAGAGCGGTAGAGCACGTGGCGGCCGAGCTGCGCTTCCCGGGCCAGGTCGCTGATGCTGGTCGCGCCGACGGGCACCCGTTGGGGTTGGCCGAGGAGGATTCGCTGCATCGCGGCGAGGATTGCCCGGCGGGACGACTCATCTTCATTCTCAATTTCCGCGTTGTCGGGGATGGCTGCCGGCTTATTCATCGCTGACGCTTTCCTGCGGCGCACTGTTGTTGCGGCAGATTCGAGTGGATCGGTGCTGGCTGACAATGAGCAGGTTGCGTTCCGAACGTGCCAGGAAGGCCTGGGCTAGTGGCAAGGGCGAGAGCTCCGCATTGGCTTGCAAGGCGGCGGCGTCGGATTCCAATTCTTGGAGTTGGCCGTCCGTGCGCGCACAGTTCAGGCAGCCGTCCACACACTCGAGGAGACTGGGCTGGTCGTCTTTTCCCGCGAGCTTGATCTTGTGGCACAGGGCCCGCTGTTCGTCGTACACACACAGCGCCACCGCGGCCGGGTTGTCGTAGATCAGTAGTGTCCTGTCTTTGCGCAAGCGGCGTTCGTCAGCGGGGGTCAGGTCTCGGGGTAGCTTTTCGGTGGCCGCGAAGGCCCGATCGGCAGCGGGCCCGCTGAGACCTTCGCCACGATCGAGCAGGGTTCGCAGGTGGTCCATGGTTCGCCGGCGGTGGGACCAGTCTTCTTCGAGCAGGAGGTCGTTCATCCCGGACTCCTTGGTCCCCGCGTAGCCTCCTCCGATGAGAGTGCCGAGGTGTTGGTATTGGATGGCTGTGGTCGTTTCACCGTTGGGACGGTTGTGGATGAACCAGGCAAGGGTGCGTCGAAATCGTCTCAAGGTGATCGCCCCGTCAGGGTCCTCAGGAATTTGGAGGGCCTGGGGGTTCACGCAGTGGGGGACGAGGCGCTCGTTGATGAAGGAAACGAAGTCCTTGATCCAGAGTGTCACGGTCGAAGGCTCTCTCTGCCGCCCCGAATCGGAGAAGAGCAGACCATCGTTCCTGCCGAAGAGCTGGTCAATCCGTTCGGCTATGTGAATGGCTTTCGCTGCTACGGGAATTGTTGCCCACGCCGCCTCCTGTCCGTTTCCCAATATCCCGGATTCATCCGCCCGCCGACCCTTCCATACTCGGCCATGTATCAGGTGCAGCCTCGAACCTCCCCGGCGTTCGAGGGGTGTTGGTGCCGCGCCGTGTTGCCACGTGCAGATTTCTTCCGGGCGGGCGCCCGTAAGGTAGCCGGCGACGATAATGGCCGCTGTGCGTAAATGGCCCACCAAGGGGCCCGGCAAGGTGTTGCGGCTGATCGAGCGGGGTTTGACATCGTACACGCCGGTGGACGGGATCCACTGTCGGCCGTGGAACCGGCCCTCAACCTTGAAATCAAGGGCGGTGAGGGCGGTGTCTTTGGATATAGCCGGTCGGACGCGCATTTTTGCCAGGGCCCTGCTCAAGTAAAGCGTGTCGATCCGATGGTTATAGGAAACTACGCCCCACCCAACCTCCTCGGCTCGTTTGGTGCCCGACCAGGCCGGCGCGGCGGGCAGTGGCGTTTTGGTGCGCACGTATTCTTGCAAGAGAGTGCGGGCTGCGTGGTGCTGGCCCTCACCGGCCGGCAAGTTCTCAATCCGGCTGTGCAGGTGTTTATGGGCGTCGATAATGTCGTCGGAGAATTCGGTCACGAAGGCTATTGACCATTCCAGGAGCGGCCCCATGGTGGCCTGCGATAAACGCTTCGTCGCATTTTCGCGAACACCGGTCCGAGGCTTCCACGCTTCACGATGCCAAACGGGCTCGGGCCATTGGAGAGCCTCGGGCAGCCAAGGGTTGAGGTGCCAGACACGAATCAGACATTCAAGGCTTTTACGCTTCGTGTCCACGGACGAGCCGGAAGCATCTATCCTGCGCCGGCAGTCGTTGAGGTGCTCCGCATCCAAGTCACCGGGAGTGAGGACTGGCGTCGCCGGATGCCGTTCGGACCATTCGCCAAGCAGCCAATTCACATGGCCCCTCAGCTGGAAGAGAAGGTTGTCGATCGTCCCGACTTGCGGCCACTTGACGTAGTTTCCGTGGGCCTCGTTGGTGAGGATCTCAGGATTCCCGTGGTTGATCAAGACGTAGGCGACGTGTTTCGCCGAGTCACGAAACGCCACCGGCCAGCCATCAAATCTGAGCCGAGGCAAGGGACGTGAGGGATCGTCGGCCAGCGCATTCATCGGCCAGACATCCGCACCGAACGGTGCAATCACCGCGTCTTGGCGGATGCGATGCGAGGCAATGCTGGCAGTGGCGTCGGAAGGATAATCGAGCAGGGGGGCGTCGTGGAGTGCGGCATCAGCCAGACTTTCCGCCTGGCCATGGGACTGGGTCATCGTGGTCCTTCCTGCCGCAAGGCGGCAATAATTGAGGGCCGGTGAGCTTTGACCTGATCAGCCGCTGCCAGCCGTTCCGCCGGGGAGTGGCGTTCGACTATCGACTTGAGCATGTAGTAGCGACGAGCAAACTTCCTCTCCCAGGCATCGCCCAGGGCATCCCTGAGGTCTTCCAACACATCCAAGGCTGCCAGTTGGCGCGGCAGCAGGCGCGAGACTGTGGCCGCGTTCTCGCAGTCAAGGCAATCGAGAAAGGAGAAGTACCCCGTCGTGCAGGGCAGTCCTGTCTTCGGTTTAGTTTCCGGGTCTCGGCAATTGGCAATGAGCGCGTCCTTCGACTCGCCGGAGTCCTGCCCTTCACGCATCCGATTCTGCACTTCAAGGCGTGCCCGGTCCATGGCTGTCTGGATGCCGGCGGCGGCTTCGAGCTGTTGTTCTGCCAGGGCGAGGGCGTCCGTACGGACGTAGTGGAGGTAGGTGGACGGATTGTGATCGGTGGGCTCCTTGGCAACGCCTTGATGGGGGACGCTGCGGCGCAGGCGTTGGAAATCAATGCGTATCCCTTCCGGAATCCATGATGCGCCGTTGCCGTCTCGGGTTCCCGCACCCTGTTGATGTGTTGCTGAGGGGACACCGAAGTGGGGCTTGTTCGCGGTGAAAGGCCACCGGATGAGCAGCCGCTGGGAGGGCTGGTTATTGTGGGCCAGCCACGTGCGTGCCGGCTCGGTCGCTTCGGCGATCATGCGCACGTCCCTGGCTGCCTGGTCGTTTCGATCAGTATTGTCCGTGAGGATCTCGGGCCAAAACCGTAGCCCGGGTCCCCGGCGCGGTTTGTCGAGATCAAGCTGTACCGTGTCGGCATCAATCTCGACGGGCATTCCCGACATCACGATGGGAGAGAGGTTCAACCCCCGATGGCAGGCCATCAGGACCGCGGCGGCCAGGACCTCATCACCGTCCAGGAAAAGATGTCGACGGGCCACGAATCGTTGACGGTAGTCATGCGGGCCCAAGGCGGCCAACGACCTAAATCCGGCCTTGCTTTGGGGCATCCCCAGGGTCATCAACTCGTGCAGGGCAAGGCCCTTCGCAGTGTCTGGCGCATTGCCTGCACCATGTTCAAGCGCTTCCAGATGCGCTGCATGAATCCGGGCATGCGCGTCTTCGATCACTTTTCGGGCTGCATCGCGGATCCTCACAAAGTCACGCTTGGAATACCTTTCAATCTGTGTTTCCGGCTTCGACCACCCCTGCCTCTTGTTGATCTCCCTCCGGGTCGCATCGGACGTAGTCCCTGCAAAGCGCAACAGCGTGCGCACCCTGTTGAAGTAATCGTCCACAGTGGTGCGGGATCTTAGCCGGAGCAGTTCGGCGTGGTAACCGCGCAAATGGAAGGGCGTGATCTCGGCGATGAATTCCACCCGGGAAACCGACCGATCGGCGCTGGGCTCCTCCACGTACTTGAGGAAGTACGACAGTGCCCGCTTGATCGCCAAGACACTGAATGTTCTCCGCCCGCCCCTTTCGCTGGCACTCCAGGCAAGAACCGCTTGGGCGAAATCCCGGCGCAGGGTCTCCGCACCGGCCATTCTTGACAGATCCACACCATAGTTCGGGGCGTCCTCAAGGTGCAGCGTGACAGCCAGGCCAGGGCCTGCATCGCCGGAAGGCCCCGAGGCCTGCAGCCCTGGCGGAGGCTGCGCTGCCCGTTGTCCGCTCATGAGGTGTGGAAACCGATCAGCGGATTCGTGGCTGACACGTGGTCCCACATCTGTTCAATGGTGGCGCCCCGAAGCAAGCTTGATCGCCGCAACCCCTTAACTGGTTCCAGATAGACCCGTTTGGTGGTCTCAACGGAGGAGTGCCCGAGTAGGTCCCGAACCTCATCGAAGGCCTGGGCGTAGTTCATGACCGTGAAGGGTGATGCGTCGTCGAATCCAAGATGTTCATCAATGGCCCGGATGCCTGCCAGAAGCACAAAAAGGGCAAAGGTGAACCTCAAGGAATGCGGGGTCACCTTCACCGTTGGTGAAACAGCTCCCAGCAGAGTGCGCGCCGCCGTCACCCGGTCGTTGGCCGTATCGAACACTTTGTCCCACGAGGCTGCTTGCAGTGGACTTCCGTCCTCCTTCAGCCACAACCAGGCCGGCTCAAGTTGCTGGTCCTTGACCAGATACAGGCTCGCCCGGGCCCGCGCCGTCATCGTTTCCACGGACAAGACACGGCCATCAGTCAACCTGACACGCTGACCGGAACGGCTCTGGAGTACCTCAACGACCTCGAGCCGGCCCTTTACTTCGTCGTAACGACCCGCGGCTTGTGCACGCCGGATTGCATCGGTGCGTTCCCCGACCTTGTATTGGTGCAGGCTGGTCAGGCCAAGGTCATTCATCACCCTGTAGTGCCGTCGCACGCGGCCCTTGCCGACAATCGGAACTTCTTCCTCAATGTTGGTCCCGGGCTCAAATGCGAGCAATTTCCCAGCTTCATCCAGCCTGAGCCCGGTCGTCACGAGGTAGTCAGCAAAGGCAACATTTCGTGCCGTGTTGCGTGACCTTGCTGCCACATTTTGCAGACCAGCCACAATCCGCCCCTTCGGATCTCGCAAGGCGTCATAGCCTCGCAGACCCACGTCCCGCCACATCGCATACTCCCCAGGAGTAATCCATCGGTCCCGGGAAGTCCGTGCGTTCTTCTCGCGATGCCCTCCCACGGTGCCAGGGTCCAGGAGCCGGTCAGTATTTCCTGCCGGATTGTGCTCTATCCAGCCCTCCTTCGTTGCCCACTCATAGAAGTGCCGCAGGGCAGCCCAACCTTTGTTCCACGTTGCCGGGCCGACTAGTTTTGGGTTGCGGCTGTCGTAGACGCGCCAAATTTGGAAGGTGCGAACGTGCGAATGCTGTGCTTCAAACCATTCAACATCCTGGGTACCAAGGAAGGTGAACCACGTTCTCAGCTCCTTGGCGTAAGTCAACGCCGTTGATGGGCGGTCGGAGGGGTAGGCGTCCCGGAAGTAGTCGCCCAGCCTGTAGTCCACGAGTCCAGGGGAAATCAAGATGGGCTGACCGGGAACGATGCCGACGGCGGCCTCGCGGTCGGCGACGTTGCGCCACTCGTCAGCCAAGGGATGGAATCCACGGGGAACCTGGGAGGGCCCGCCTGAAATTCCAAGCACCCATGAGACCTTGCCGCTATCCGCCGCGTCCATAAGGCACATCCTAGCTAGACGTCAAAAGACGGGATCATTCGGCTCGCACGAATGCTCACGGATCGGGATGCCGAGGGCGGTTTCTGCGTCGTCGTCCTCGCGCCAAAGTGAGGTAGCCGCGGTACTGGGTTGCGGCTTGGTGTCATGGGCGCGAATCGAGTTGCATGGATTCCTTTGCCGGGTCCTTGGCAGCGGCGGGGTGGTGTTGGTCCTTGCGGTGTCTGCGTTGTTTTTGGATGTGCCAGGTGATGGCTCCGGCGATGACGATGCCGAGGATCGTGAAGGTTGTGATGTGGCCGAAGCTTTTTGCAAGGCTGAGGTAGGCGTTGCCTGCGAAGTATCCGAGCAGGACCACGGCGGTCCCCCAGATGGCACCTCCTGCGGCGTTGAAGAGCAGAAAGCGCCGATAGGGCATCCGGGATAATCCGGCCAGGGCCGGCATAACGGCCCGGAAAAAGGCGGTGAAACGGCCAAGAAAGACTGCCATGCCGCCGCGGCGTGCCAGTAGTTCACGCGCATTTTCCAATTTCTGCTGTCGCTTCCGCAGCAATCGAAGCTGTAATATCCGTGGTCCGAAGTGCCGCCCGACCTCGTAGCCGACAGTGTCACCGAGAATGGCTGCCAGAACTACCAGGACCGTGATCAGCCACAGGTCCAGTCGCTGCTGGCTCGCCAGGACGCCGCCGAGGATCGCTGCCGTTTCTCCGGGAAGGATGAACCCGATGAACAATGCGTCCTCGGCAAAGACCAAGGCGGTGATGAGCAAGTAGGCCACCACAGGGCTAACCTGCAAGATTGCCCCGATCATCGTATTGATCACGGTCCCACCGTCCTCTCCGGGCTTGCCCCGAGCATTTCACAGGCGTGCTGAGAGGACCCTGAGGAGCTTGGGCTACCGCCACAGCGGTGCCCTGGTTGAGCCTTTGCTGACGGTTCAGTCGAGTTTTGCTCAGCCTCTAGGTAAATTTGTGGCAGCTCGGGCCGGCGGGAGAGGCGGGCCACCCAAGCCGCTGGCACTATGACTGGGTTGCTCCTGCGTGGAGGTCTTGAGTACTTGCTAAGAACGGCACCGGACCATCACTACGAGCCAGCGCGGTCGTACACCGCTGGGAGGACCGCCGGGGCGGTTCCAGATGCTGCTGTTGCCCCTGGACTTGAATTTGTCCAGTAGGGCCAATCTCGGGCCGGGTCTAGTTGGTGGGCTGGATCCGGATGACCGTGCCCAGGGTCGTCGCACTTTCTCCGCCAAGCAGGTAGGCCGCACCGGAGACGACAGCGGCAGCGGGCATTGACACGGCCTGTGGCAGTGTCCCTGCCTTAACGACCGTTCCGGTTGTCGGATCCAGCCGCCAGATGATCGAACTTGGGTGGCCGTTGATGATGCCTCCGAGGACCAGCATGGTGCCCTTGATCACCACCGCCACGGCATGGTCCAGGGCTGCCGGGAGGTTTGCGGTGACGGTCGCGGCGCCGGTCGCGAGGCTTATCCGCTGAATGGCGGTCGTCGGGGCTGTCCCTCGGTCTCCGCCGATGACCCATAGATAGTTGCCCATGGCAGCGGCCGCGCCGTAACGGACTGGTACGGGTAGTGTGGCGATGGTTTTGAAGGCGGTTCCGTCAGTGGTGGCCAGCACCGACGAATCCGGTTTCGCACCATCAAAGCCCCCGACCACGTAGGCGGTGCCGGTTCCGTTGCCTGCCACGGTTAGGTCTGCGCGCAGCCGGGGCAGGCGCCCAATGATCGTTGACGATGCCTGGCCGGGGGTATAGGCCTGCACTGCGCCAAGGACTGTCTCAGCGCCGCCGCCAAAGACGACGTAGCGGGATCCCAGTCGGGCGCCACCGGCGTCGTGGACCGGTTGGGACAGTGTTGCGATGCGAGTGGATTTACCGGTGGAAGGGTTGATGCGCAGGATGTCCGCGGAGGAGGTCCCCGAGGGGGTGAGCCCACCCATGAGCAGAAGGGTCGTGCCCTCAGGCAGTGCGA
>NZ_JAJLOZ010000120.1:0-5811 GCF_025548615.1 Arthrobacter sp. A2-55
GTTGTTGTTTGAGAACTCAATAGTGTGCCAAGTTTTATTGATACCAATTTATTGTTTGATGGATTGGTTATTTGGTTGTGTGTTGCCGCCCCTGTGGTGATGCATGATCGTTTAGCTGGTTTCGAATTTAGTGCACATGGCTGGCATCTTTTTCCGGTGTGGTTGTGTGTGTCTGTTTGTTTTATTAACGGAGAGTTTGATCCTGGCTCAGGATGAACGCTGGCGGCGTGCTTAACACATGCAAGTCGAACGATGATCCCCAGCTTGCTGGGGGGATTAGTGGCGAACGGGTGAGTAACACGTGAGTAACCTGCCCAAGACTCTGGGATAAGCCTGGGAAACTGGGTCTAATACTGGATGCCGACTTTCCGCCGCATGGTGGGGGGTTGAAAGGCTTTTGTTGGTTTTGGATGGACTCGCGGCCTATCAGCTTGTTGGTGGGGTAATGGCCTACCAAGGCGACGACGGGTAGCCGGCCTGAGAGGGTGACCGGCCACACTGGGACTGAGACACGGCCCAGACTCCTACGGGAGGCAGCAGTGGGGAATATTGCACAATGGGCGAAAGCCTGATGCAGCGACGCCGCGTGAGGGATGACGGCCTTCGGGTTGTAAACCTCTTTCAGTAGGGAACAAGGCCAGGCTTTGTCTGGTTGAGGGTACTTGCAGAAGAAGCGCCGGCTAACTACGTGCCAGCAGCCGCGGTAATACGTAGGGCGCAAGCGTTATCCGGAATTATTGGGCGTAAAGAGCTCGTAGGCGGTTTGTCGCGTCTGCCGTGAAAGTCCGGGGCTCAACCCCGGATCTGCGGTGGGTACGGGCAGACTAGAGTGATGTAGGGGAGACTGGAATTCCTGGTGTAGCGGTGAAATGCGCAGATATCAGGAGGAACACCGATGGCGAAGGCAGGTCTCTGGGCATTAACTGACGCTGAGGAGCGAAAGCATGGGGAGCGAACAGGATTAGATACCCTGGTAGTCCATGCCGTAAACGTTGGGCACTAGGTGTGGGGGACATTCCACGTTTTCCGCGCCGTAGCTAACGCATTAAGTGCCCCGCCTGGGGAGTACGGCCGCAAGGCTAAAACTCAAAGGAATTGACGGGGGCCCGCACAAGCGGCGGAGCATGCGGATTAATTCGATGCAACGCGAAGAACCTTACCAAGGCTTGACATGAACTGGAAACGCCCGGAAACGGGTGCCCCGCTTGCGGCCGGTTTACAGGTGGTGCATGGTTGTCGTCAGCTCGTGTCGTGAGATGTTGGGTTAAGTCCCGCAACGAGCGCAACCCTCGTTCCATGTTGCCAGCGGGTTATGCCGGGGACTCATGGGAGACTGCCGGGGTCAACTCGGAGGAAGGTGGGGACGACGTCAAATCATCATGCCCCTTATGTCTTGGGCTTCACGCATGCTACAATGGCCGGTACAATGGGTTGCGATACTGTGAGGTGGAGCTAATCCCAAAAAGCCGGTCTCAGTTCGGATTGGGGTCTGCAACTCGACCCCATGAAGTCGGAGTCGCTAGTAATCGCAGATCAGCAACGCTGCGGTGAATACGTTCCCGGGCCTTGTACACACCGCCCGTCAAGTCACGAAAGTTGGTAACACCCGAAGCCCATGGCCCAACCCGCAAGGGAGGGAGTGGTCGAAGGTGGGACTGGCGATTGGGACTAAGTCGTAACAAGGTAGCCGTACCGGAAGGTGCGGCTGGATCACCTCCTTTCTAAGGAGCACCACACGGACACGGGGCGTTCCGCAGGGAACGCGCTGGTGGCGTGAGGAGAATAATCCATTGCGAGAACGATTGTTTCTCGGTGGATTGCTCAAGGGTGGAATATCAACAAAACAGCCGATGATCGGCGCCTGGCTGCCTGGTTTTAGTACCGCGTCCCCTTCGGGGCCGTGATGGAACGGACCGTTGTGGGTTGTTGGGTGTCTGGTTGTTATGCGTTTGGCACACTGTTGGGTCCTGGAACAACAACGTGAGTTGTTTGTTTCCTGGTTTCCTGCGCATGACCG
Organism: Arthrobacter sp. A2-55; assembly: GCF_025548615.1. NCBI lineage: Bacteria > Bacillati > Actinomycetota > Actinomycetes > Micrococcales > Micrococcaceae > Arthrobacter > Arthrobacter sp. A2-55. Next base: position 2,018 of record NZ_JAJLOZ010000120.1, read on the forward strand.
CCTGCCAGGCGGTGTCCGGTGGTTCTTCCTTGTGGGAGGGGTTGTTGGGTGCTTTTGGCGGGTTGGTGTGTGGTGGGGTTGTTGTTTGAGAACTACATAGTGAACGCGAGCATCTTTTATAAGGAAGCAATTTCTTTGAGACATGAATGAACCTGGGAAGCTCTTTGAGTTTTCCGTGGTTCTCTCGATAAATGAAGTATGAAATCTTGCGGGTGCGGCGCTTTGTGTGTTGTTGCCTGTGAGTTGGCTGCTTGTGTGTGGTCAAGTTTTTAAGGGCGCACGGTGGATGCCTTGGCATTAGGAGCCGAAGAAGGACGTAGGAATCTGCGATAAGCCTCGGGGAGTTGATAACCGAACTTTGATCCGAGGGTGTCCGAATGGGGAAACCCCGCCACCCGTTGCAAGGCGAGGTGGTGACCCGCACCTGAATATATAGGGTGTGTGGGGGGAACGTGGGGAAGTGAAACATCTCAGTACCCACAGGAAGAGAAAACAAGAGTGATTCCGTTAGTAGTGGCGAGCGAACGCGGATGAGGCTAAACCGTGCCATGTGTGATAGCCGGCGGGCGTTGCATGGTCGGGGTTGTGGGACCTGCCGTTCCAGTTCTGCCGGACTGGTGGGGGGAATGGTGCATGCATAGGTGAAGGGTTTTGAATGGCCTGCCGTAGAGGGTGAGAGTCCCGTAACCGAAATGCAGTGCACTCCCTGGTGGGGATCCCAAGTAGCACGGGGCCCGAGAAATCCCGTGTGAATCTGTCAGGACCACCTGATAAGCCTAAATACTACCTAATGACCGATAGCGGACAAGTACCGTGAGGGAAAGGTGAAAAGTACCCCGGGAGGGGAGTGAAATAGTACCTGAAACCGTGTGCTTACAATCCGTCAGAGCGGGCGTGCCCTTTGGGGTAGTTGTTTCCGTGATGGCGTGCCTTTTGAAGAATGAGCCTGCGAGTTAGTGTTACGTCGCGAGGTTAACCCGTGTGGGGAAGCCGTAGCGAAAGCGAGTCTGAACAGGGCGTTGCAGTGGCGTGATCTAGACCCGAAGCGAAGTGATCTACCCATGGCCAGGTTGAAGCGTGTGTAAGAGCGCGTGGAGGACCGAACCCACTTCAGTTGAAAATGGAGGGGATGAGCTGTGGGTAGGGGTGAAAGGCCAATCAAACTTCGTGATAGCTGGTTCTCCCCGAAATGCATTTAGGTGCAGCGTTGCGTGTTTCTTGCTGGAGGTAGAGCTACTGGATGGCTAATGGGCCCTACAAGGTTACTGACGTCAGCCAAACTCCGAATGCCGGCAAGTGAGAGCGTGGCAGTGAGACTGTGGGGGATAAGCTTCATAGTCGAGAGGGAAACAGCCCAGACCACCAACTAAGGCCCCTAAGCGTGTGCTAAGTGGGAAAGGATGTGGGATTGCTTAGACAACCAGGAGGTTGGCTTAGAAGCAGCCATCCTTGAAAGAGTGCGTAATAGCTCACTGGTCAAGTGATTCCGCGCCGACAATGTAGCGGGGCTCAAGTACACCGCCGAAGTTGTGGATTTCAAACATGTCCCTAGCCGGGCTTGCCCGGTTCAGGGGTTTGGAGTGGTAGGGGAGCGTCGTGCAGGCGTTGAAGCCGCAGTGTGAACTAGCGGTGGAGGCTGCACGAGTGAGAATGCAGGCATGAGTAGCGAAAGACGGGTGAGAAACCCGTCCGCCGAATGATCAAGGGTTCCAGGGTCAAGCTAATCTGCCCTGGGTAAGTCGGGACCTAAGGCGAGGCCGACAGGCGTAGTCGATGGACAACGGGTTGATATTCCCGTACCGGTGAAGAACCGCCCATATTGAACCGGTGATACTAACCGCCCAAAGCATCAGTGCGTGTCCTTCGGGGCCAGGCTGGTGGTGCGCGCGGGACCCGATCCGGGGAGGTAAGCGTATTAACAGGTGTGACGCAGGAAGGTAGCCAAGCCGGGCGATGGTAGTCCCGGTCCAAGGATGTAGGAGACACCATAGGCAAATCCGTGGTGTGGTCTTTAGTGACGACTTTGAGATCTGACGGGACCCCTCTTTTGGGGAATTTGGTGATCCTATGCTGCCAAGAAAAGCATCGACGCGAGGTTCCAACTGCCCGTACCCCAAACCGACACAGGTGATCAGGTAGAGAATACCAAGGCGATCGAGAGAATTATGGTTAAGGAACTCGGCAAAATGCCCCCGTAACTTCGGGAGAAGGGGGGCCTGCCCCGTGAAGGAACCATGCGTTCCGTGAGCGGGTGTGGGCCGCAGAGACCAGGGGGAAGCGACTGTTTACTAAAAACACAGGTCCGTGCGAAGTCGCAAGACGATGTATACGGACTGACTCCTGCCCGGTGCTGGAAGGTTAAGAGGACCGGTTAGCCAACTTGTTGGCGAAGCTGAGAATTTAAGCCCCAGTAAACGGCGGTGGTAACTATAACCATCCTAAGGTAGCGAAATTCCTTGTCGGGTAAGTTCCGACCTGCACGAATGGAGTAACGACTTCCCCGCTGTCTCAACCATAAACTCGGCGAAATTGCAGTACGAGTAAAGATGCTCGTTACGCGCAGCAGGACGGAAAGACCCCGAGACCTTTACTATAGTTTGGTATTGGTGTTCGGAGTGGCTTGTGTAGGATAGGTGGGAGACTGTGAAACCGCAACGCCAGTTGTGGCGGAGTCATCGTTGAAATACCACTCTGGTCACTTTGGACATCTAACTTCGGCCCGTAATCCGGGTCAGGGACAGTGCCTGATGGGTAGTTTAACTGGGGCGGTTGCCTCCTAAAGAGTAACGGAGGCGCCCAAAGGTTCCCTCAGCCTGGTTGGCAATCAGGTATCGAGTGTAAGTGCACAAGGGAGCTTGACTGTGAGACCGACAGGTCGAGCAGGGACGAAAGTCGGGACTAGTGATCCGGCGGCACATTGTGGAATGGCCGTCGCTCAACGGATAAAAGGTACCTCGGGGATAACAGGCTGATCTTGCCCAAGAGTCCATATCGACGGCATGGTTTGGCACCTCGATGTCGGCTCGTCGCATCCTGGGGCTGGAGTAGGTCCCAAGGGTTGGGCTGTTCGCCCATTAAAGCGGTACGCGAGCTGGGTTTAGAACGTCGTGAGACAGTTCGGTCCCTATCCGCTGCGCGCGCAGGAAATTTGAGAAGGGCTGTCCTTAGTACGAGAGGACCGGGACGGACGAACCTCTGGTGTGTCAGTTGTACTGCCAAGTGCATCGCTGATTAGCTACGTTCGGATGGGATAACCGCTGAAAGCATCTAAGCGGGAAGCCCGCTTCAAGATGAGATTTCCATGCACATCACGTGCGGGAGGCCCCCAGCCAGACCACTGGGTTGATAGGCCGGATGTGGAAGCGAGGACTAAAGACTCGTGAAGCTGACCGGTACTAATAGGCCGACAACTTGAAACACACACAAACCCTATAAAAATAAAAGCATGCACGCGTTCACTATGTGGTTCCCAAACAACAAACCCACCCGTTTGCCACAGGAAACCAAAACACACAGGACACCCAGGCCCTGGCCGCCCCGCACCACGGGCCCGACCACGGCACGGAACCCTGTACAATTGAATACTGTTGATCCACAACACCCAACAAGCCACCCAACCCAGCAATGGTTTGGGGAACGAGTTACGGTGGTCATAGCGTGGGGGAAACGCCCGGTCCCATCCCGAACCCGGAAGCTAAGACCCACAGCGCCGATGGTACTGCATTCGAGAGGATGTGGGAGAGTAGGACACCGCCGGACAACACCAACAGGTCGAGGCCCCACACCACACAGTG
>NZ_JAJLOZ010000121.1:0-5773 GCF_025548615.1 Arthrobacter sp. A2-55
CGTGTGGCGCACGGAACAGTCCCGGCTGTACCTGATGAACACACAGTCATTCTTCCCCACGCTGATTCCCGATCAAGGTGTTTCCGCAGCGCCCCTGGCCGGCTGCAGCTTCAACGACTGGCGCGGCCGGATGCGCCAAACCCCGGACCCCGCACTCAGCGAGGGCGACCGTGCGGAGCTGGCCCAGCTCACCGCCACAGGCTTTCCCAGCCGGGCCCTCTACGGCCGCTACCTTTCGTGGTGCGTGGCACGGCTGCTGGAAAAGCTGCCCGACGGCGCCACCGTCACCCACCACCGTGCCGAGGCCAGGCGGGTGGCGAGGGACCACGAAAACGGTGGTTACGGCGTCGAGCTTCTCAACGGGGAAACGCTGCACGCGGACAAGGTGGTCCTGGCGCTGGGGCACGTGGAGACGCGGCTGAGCCCGGCGCAGCGCGAATTCCGCGACGACGCCCGCGCCAATGGGCTCAGCTACCTGCCCCCTGCCGTGCCGAACGATGTTGACTGGGACCAGCTCCCCGCGGGTGCCACCGTGCTGGTGCGCGGCATGGGGCTGAACTTTTTTGACGTGCTGGGGCAGCTGACCGAGGGTCGCGGCGGCCGCTTTGAAACCACCGCGGCCGACGGCGGCGCGCTCACTTATGTGCCCTCCGGACGGGAGCCGGTGGTGGTGGGGGCGTCGCGGCGCGGCACGCCTTACCGCGCCAAGGCCGCGCTGGAGAGCTACTACCCGGCCAGCGTGGAACTGCGCTTCCTGGGCGAGGATGCCGTCGCCAAGATCCGTGCCATGGGCGCCACGGCCGGCTTTGAACACGACATCTGGCCGCTGCTCCACCGGGACACACTGTGGGCGTACTACACCACGCTGGGGCGCAGCTCCCCGGATGCCCTTGCCGCGGGATTCCTGCCGGAGCTGGACGCGCTGCTGCATTCCGGGCTCGACGGCGACGGCGTGGACTGGGCTGAGCGGCTGAAGTCCCTGACGGCCCGGCATGTGGCGGAAGAGCGGGCGCTGGACCTGGCCGCGCTGGCCAGGCCGCTGTCCCACCACCCCCTGCGCCCCGGAGGCAAGCACCGTTTCGGCTCGCAGGCCGAATTGGATGCGGCGGTGCTGGCCTACCTGGCCGACGACGCCGCCAGTTCGGCCCGCGGCGAGGAGGACCCTGTCAAGATGGCCATCGGCGCCCTAAATGCTGGGCGGGCCATCATCAAGTCGCTGGTGGCGGACGGCGGCATCACGCAGGAGTCGTGGCTGGGCGAGCTGCGCGGCTGGTTTGAAGGTTTTGTCGAGGGCCTGGCCAGCGGGCCTCCCGCGCTGCGGATGGAGCAGCTGGCGGCCTTGGTGCGCGCAGGCGTGGTGCACTTCTCCGGACCTGACCCGGTCTTCCGCATCCAGCACGGGCTCTTCCAGCTGTCCTCGCCCTGGGTTGACGCCGAACCGTGGCATGCCCGGCACCTGGTGGAGGCACTGGCCCCGGCCAACCGCGTGCAGGGCACCGCGTCGCGCCTGTTGAACAACCTGCAGGCGGACGGTCTGGCCCGGCCCCGGGTGATGCTGGCGGCCGACGGCGGCGCCGTCGTCACGAGCGGCCTGGACGTGTCAGGGCCCCCCTACCGTCCGCTCGACGGTGCCGGCACGCCGGTGCCCGGGCTGTACGTGCTGGGCCTGCAGCTTTCCTCCGTGCAGTGGGGCACGGCCATCGCCGCCCAGGCCGGCGCCGAATACCGCAGCGGCTACCGCACCGTGCTGGACGCCGACGCCATCGCGGCTGACATCCTGGCCTGAACCCCATCCGCCTTTACGCGGACTTCCCTCTGGGGCAAAACTCGTGGTGGGTTTTGCCCCAGGTGCACCCGGGGCAGAACTCGAGTCGAGTTTTGCCCCGGGGGAAAGTCCCCAAACGACGGCGCACCTCCCCGGCCGCTTTCACGGACCTGAAAGCGGAAAGGAGGTGCGCCGTTGTCGTGCTGCGGTCTAGACGCAGGCCTTGCTGCCCGGGTTGGGCTTGCACTGCGCATTCGGGTTGGTGATGGTTACCGGCAGGCTCACCGTGGTGCCGCTGGGTACGGCGCTGATGGTGATGGTGCCTCCGGTGCGGGCGTCGGCCGGCAGCTGGAAGGTGACCTTGGCGGAACCGTTGCTCACGCCCACCGTGTCAACCACGGTTGTCTTGCCCTTGCTGTCGGTGAACTGGACCGTGACGGAGGTGTTCTTCGGGCTGCCGAGGGAGGTAAGGTCCAGCTTGTTGAGCTGGAAGCTGACGGTGCCCTTGGCGTCCACCACTGCCGGGTTGCCTTCAACCTCCACGCCGCGGCGTGAGAAGTCCGGGGCGATCGGGGCCTTGGCGGACTGCTCACCCAGGTACTTGATCCAGGCGTCGCGGTCAATGAGGCCGGAATCCTTGGTGTTGGTGCCCTGGGTGAACACGCGGAAGTTGTCGCCGCCCGTTGCCAGGAAGCTGAACGTGCCCACGCGGTAGTTGCGGGCGGAATCCAGCGGCGCGCCGTTGATGGTGACCGAGGTGATGTGGTCGCCCAGCGCCCGGGTGGCGTCGTAGGTGTAGGACATGTTGGACGACAGGCCCAGGTTCAGGAACGGGCGGCTGGGGATGCTGCCGTCAGCGTTGGTCTGCCACTGTTGTTCCAGCATGGTCTTCACCTGGGCGCCTGTGAGGGTGGTGGTCCACAGGTTGTTCACGAACGGCAGCACCGCGTTGGCGTTGGCGTAGGTGACCACGCCGTCGGCGAAGCCGGCGTTCTTGTAGAGCAGGTCCGCGCGGAGGCCTCCGGGATTGACGACGCCGATCTCGGCGCCGCCCGTCTGCTCCGACTTCAGCGCATCCAGGAGGGCGTTGCCCACCAGGTTGCCCAGCGTCGATTCGCTGGCACGGTCGTCCCGGCTGACGGTGCCCGTTGCCGGGTCAGTGGTCTGGGCCGTGGTGATGTCGGCGGAAATTTCGCCAACCTTGACGCTGCCGGCCACCTTGGCGTCGGCCAGGGCCTTGTCCGTGATGGTCTTGACGGCGGCAACGCGCGGGTAGCTGGCAACCAGTGTGGCGTCGGCGGTGGTCGAACGGGCCACGTTGCGCTGCGTGTACGACTTCACCTGGTGGGTGGTGGCGTCCACAGTCAGCTGGATCTGCCCAATGAACTCGCCGTAGCTGCCCGTCTGGAGGACGGGGCGGGTCTTCAGTGCGGCATCGGCGGCAACACCAGGGATCGGTGCGTCCCACGCATACTGCTTGTGCGTGTGGCCGGTGAAGATGGCGTTGACGGACGGGGAGGTCGTGTCAACGATCTGGGCGAACGCCCCGCCGGCGGCAATCTCCTGGCCCAGGGTGGCGCCGTCGGGCGTTCCCGCCCCGGCACCCTCGTGGTACTCGGCCACGATGACGTCGGCCAGGTGGCCGTCGGTGATCTTCTTCGCGACGCGGTTGACTGCTGCGACGGGATCGCCGAAGTCCAGGTTGGCGATCCCCGACGGGGTCACCAGGGTGGGTGTCTCCTGTGTGATGGCGCCGATGACGGCCACTTTCACGCCGTTGACATCGATGACTTTGTATTCGTCAAGCACCGGGGTGGTGGTGCCCTTGGCGTATACGTTGGCGCCGAGGTAGTCCCACGTGGCGGCGGTGCGGATGCGGCCGTCAAGGTCCGCGTAGCCCTTGTCGAATTCGTGGTTTCCGACGGCGGAGGCCGACAGCCCCAGCGCGTTCAGCACGTCGATGGTGGGCTTGTCATCCTGCGATGCGGAGGCGAACAGGCTGGCGCCGAGGTTGTCGCCCGCGGACAGGAATGCGGTGTTGGCGTCTCCGGAGGCGGCGCGCAGCTGCTCCACCGTGCCGGCAAACTTCACCGTGTTGGAGTCGATGCGGCCGTGGAAGTCATTGATGTTCAGGAGGTTGACTTCCTGGGTGCTTCCGGGAGTCGGGGCCATCTTCAGGCCAACTACCACGGGGTTGTGGTCGGAGGCTGCGAAGGCCGAGGTGTCATAGAAGTCGGTGACGTTGTTGTTGTAGCGGCTGTAGCCCATGGCAATGGACTCGGCGGAGTTGATGTTCCAGATGTCCACGCCCGTGACCATGGCCTCGGCAGCAGGCGAGGCCAGGATGTGGTCCAGGGAACCCACCATGCCGCCGTAGCTGTAGGAGTGCTTGGTGGTCTTGGCGTCCTGGTCCACGTAGCCGGCGCCCGTGAGGACGTTGATCGGATCTTCGTGCAGGTACGCGTTGAAGTCACCGATCAGCAGCACCTTCTGCGTGCCCTGTGCTGCCTGCTGTGCATTCGAGAATGCCAGCAGCGCCTTGGCCTGGGCAGTGCGGGCCAGGTTGGAGTTGCCCTGTCCCTTGTCGGTGTCGCTGCCGATGGCCGAACCCTTCGACTTGAAGTGGTTCACAATCATCAGCACCTTGGAGGCATCCGGTGCGCCCACCATCTTGAATGCCTGGGCCAGCGGCTGGCGGGCAATGCCGGTGAAGGCTGCATCGTCCAGGATCACGGAGCCGCCCACGGGCTCGGCCACGGCCTTTTTGTAGATGAAGGCCGTCCGGATGACGTCCTCGTCGGTCACAGCCGGGCGCGTTGCGGGGGAGCGGACGTAGTCCCAGGTGCCGGGGGCTGCGGTGTTCAGTGCGGCCACCAGGATGGACAGTGCGTTGTCGCGGTCCTTGCCGAACTTGGCGGAGTTTTCAATCTCCTCCAGGGAGAGGACGTCGGCGCCTGAAGCGTTGATGCCGGAGACGATCTTGTCCTGCTGGCGTTTCAGGCTTGCCGCATTCGCGGCGCCGCGCTGCAGGCAGCCGCCCTTGACCGTGAGGGGGTTGCCTTCACGGTCGGTGTAGAACTGGCAGGCAGGGTCCTGGTCCCCCGTGGTGGGGAAGTAGTTCTGCACGTTGAAGGAGGCCACCTTGAGGTTGCCGCCCACGTCCTTGGGCTTTGCCTCGCGGTTGTTGCCGAAAGCGATGGGCTGCACGGAGGCCGCGTTGGCCGCCGTCAGCGGTTCCAGGGGCTGGAACTTGTAGGCGTTGTTCCGGTTGTCAAAGATGACGTTGGAGCTGAACTCGCCCTGCGAGCCGACCCGCATCGGGGTGCCGGCGCTGAGCCACGGGAGGGGGATGGAGGAACCCGTGGTGGAGTAGTTGGCGCTGGAGCCGTCGTCGAGCTTGATGGCGCGGGCAGCATTCTCGGCCACCTGCGCGGCGTACTCCACGGACCCGTACGGGGCCACCGCGGTGGGCTGGACCAGCGCCGTCGTGCCGGCGGCCAGGCCGATCTCGCCGTAGCTACTCAGCGAGTAGTTGTCGGTGATGGTGAAGGTGCCCTGCGGCGCCACCAGCATGCCCTCGAGGGTTTCGCGTTCAGCATCGGTGGCCGGGAGGGACTTCAGCACGGTGGCCTTGACCTCTGCGGCGGGGTCCGACAGCACTGTCATGTCGCCGGCGGAAACGTTGACCTCGGTGGTTTTGTTGGCGTCCGCGGCGCCACCAAATTCGGAGACCAGCCCCTTGACCTCGACGTAGTCGCCGATCTTCACGCTGCGGACCGTGGAGGGCGAGTAGACAAATACGCCGTCCGAGGCTTTGTGCGTGGCGAGGTCCAGGTCCCCGCCGGTGCCGGGGGTCTGGATGAAGTAGCCGTTGAAGCCGCCGTCGGGGTAGACGGCCGTGACCTTGCCCTTGGTGGTGACAATGGAGCCTTCAAAGGGGCTGGCAATGCCTGTTCCCTGGACTTCGGCGATGCTCATGGCGCCTGCGTCCTCGGGCGGGGGCGGGGG
>NZ_JAJLOZ010000122.1:0-5750 GCF_025548615.1 Arthrobacter sp. A2-55
TGGGGCCTCCCTCCATTTAACCCACCAAACTACCCAACAACACCCGCCACCGCAGCCGCCACGGCCGGAGCAACACGCGGATCGAGCGGACTGGGCACCACATGGTCCGCGGCCAGGTCCGCACCAACCAATCCCGCGATGGCCCCGGCAGCCGCCAGCTTCATGGCAGGGGTAATCCTGCGCGCACCCGCATCAAGGGCGCCGCGGAAAATGCCGGGGAACGCCAGGACGTTGTTGATCTGGTTGGGATAGTCGCTGCGGCCCGTGGCCACAACCGCGGCATGGCGGGCCGCGACGTCGGGCTGTACCTCCGGATCGGGGTTGGACAGCGCGAAAATGATGGCATCCTGGTTCATGCCGGCCAGCGCAGCTTCCTCGATGGTGGAGGAGGAAACGCCCACCACCACGTCGGCGCCGTCGAGCGCTTCATGAATGCCTCCGGTCAGCCCGTGGCGGTTCGTCTTGGCGGCATAGGCGGCCTTGACACCGTTCAGGTCCCCGCGGCCCGCATGAATGATGCCGCGCGAGTCCAGGAGCACCACATCGCCGACGCCGGCGTCGAGCAGTATTTGGGCCACTGCAATGCCGGCGGCACCCGCACCGGAAATGACGGCACGCATGGAGGCAAATTCCTTGCCGACCACCTTGGCGGCATTGGTCAATGCTGCCAGCACCACCACGGCGGTACCGTGCTGATCGTCGTGCATGACGGGGCAGTCCAGGGCCTCGATGAGGCGGGCTTCGAGTTCAAAGCAACGCGGCGCGGAAATGTCCTCGAGGTTCACAGCGCCATAGCTGGGCCGCAGCCGGACAAGTGTCTCAATGATTTCATCCACGTCCGTGGTGTCCAGCACCAGCGGGATGGAGTCGAGGTCGCCGAATGCCTTGAACAGTGCGGATTTGCCCTCCATGACGGGCAGTGACGCCCGGGGACCGATGTTTCCCAGTCCCAGCACCGCAGTGCCGTCGCTGACCACCACCACGAGGCGGCTGCTCCAGGTATGGCTGGCGGCCACGGCCGGGTCCTGGGCGATGGCCCTGCTGACCTGGGCCACGCCCGGAGTGTAGGCGATGGAGAGGTCCCGGAGGCTGGCCAGGGGCACCTTGCTGGATATTGACAGCTTGCCCCCAACGTGGGCGGCAAATATTTCTTCTTCGGACAATTGGATCTGGCTTCCGGCAGACGGGGCCAGGGTTGCTTCTAATGACACGTGGGTCTCCTGCGTCGCTTCCATTGGTGGGAGGCGCGAGAGCGTCCAGGCGGCTATTTGCCCGGACGACGGCGGCTGCCGCGCAAGGAGGTGGCGTGCGGCGGCGCCTCGCAGTGCCGTGCCGCGCCCGTACGTCGGTGGACGGGCAGCAGCAAAAACGGCCTGTGCTGTGGTTTTGTATGTCCCATAGTAGCGCAGCAGGGGGAACCGGTTGCGACACGGGGCCGGCAGCACGTCACATGGTGACACGCCACCACCGTCAGCGCAGGATGATGTCCGTTGCCGTAGCGGGGGAGCGTCCCGTGGAAACAAAGCCGGACACATTGGCCTGGGGGTGCTTGATGATGTCCGTCACCGAGCCAAGGTGGCGGGCGAGATCCACCTTGTCCTCCGGGGCGGCCAGCAGTAGCTGGAAGCCGAACTCCTGCAGGGCGTTGATGCCGGCCCCGGCGTATTCAGAGTTGGCCTGGATGAATGCTTCGTCAATCATTACGGTCCCGTAGGTGCTGTACCCCTGGGTGTCGATGCCGAGCTGGTACGCCAATGCGGCGCCCATGATGAAGGAGGTGAAGCGCTGACCCTCGCCGCCGGAAAGCGTGCCGGGTTCCAGCCCCAGTTCAACTTCACCATTGGGACGGTGCTCATTGCAGCTGATGGTTACATGTTGGCGCACGTCCAGGACCGTGTCCGCCCACGCCTGCAGGCTGGAATCATTCAAGGCGTCAACCAGCCGCTCCAGTTGCTGGTAGCTGGCGGACATCTTCTCCTCCGTGGCCTTGGCGTACGCATTCCCCAGGGCGTCCTTCAGGTCAGCGCGGAAGGTGCGGGCTTCATCCGGAATGGTGGTCCTGACCTCCAGGCGCAGGCGGCTCCCCTTTTCGAACGGCACATCTTCCAGGATCTGGTTGAGCGGAAGGATGCGTTCCTCGATGGCGCGGCGTTCCTCCTCGAGCAGTTGGAGGAGGTCCGAGAAGCGTTCGTAGGAGCGGTTGTTGAAGTACTCACGGAACTCGTCCTGGCGCTGCGGCAGCCCCTCGGAGAGGATGCGCTCGTACAGCTGCTCATATTGTTCCGCGGCGTCGGCCCCCGTACCGTGGCTGGCGCTCATGGACGGCCCGAATTCGCGGGCGAAGGACTTGAACGTTTCAGCCAGGGCCCCCTCGGTACGGAACACCCGCTCCTTGAGGGCGGCAATCCTCTCGCCCACCTCCACCGTGGTTCGGCTGGTGAACTGTTCCAGCTCGGCCAGCGACGCCGGCCCGCTGTCGGCCACATGGGGGGCAAGGGCCTCGGCTGCCCAGTCAGCGGGCGGCTGGTCCGCGGCCTGTTGACTGGTCAGCTCCGCCAACTGCCCGACGTCGCGGAGTTCCCGCTCCAGGCCGGCCAGGTCATTGTTGAGCACCGCCAGGCGCCCTACGGCGGACTCCAGTTCCGCCTTTGCCCCGCCCAGGGCGTCCCTGATCTGGGCGAGTGTGGCACTGCTGTCAATGGTGGCCTGCAGGGCTGCCTCCAATTGCTCCAGCCGGGCGGCCAACGGCGCTGAATCGAGAAGCTCGAATACGCGTTGGTCGGCTGCAACCCGCCTGAGCGCGGCAAGCCGGCCTACCAGGGTGTCCTTCGCCTTGCTCCGCTGGTCGGCAAGGGCTGCAGCGCCTTCGTGGTCGGCGGCAAGTTCGCCGGCGCGGGCCTCGAGCTGGGCAATTTTGTCCGCGTTGTTGAAGCCCAGCAGATAGTCGCCGGGGTTGACCGTGCGGGTGTCACGTTCAAACGTGGCCGAGTTGACCTTTAGCGTGCCCGCAAGGGATATGGCACGGCTGTGTTGGTGAAGTTCGGCGTCCAGGTCCACGCAGTGGAACGCAAAGTCACGGGCCACCTTGGACCGCAGCCAGGCGCCGGCGTCGGATTTTTGGAACTCCAGCTTCGTGGCGAGTTCCCCCTCCGCCGGTTCGGCGGTCCGCGCCGGTGCCCCCATGTCCATCCAGCGCAGCTTCCCGTACCCGTCCAGGGCGTTGATGGCCCGGGTCACCGCTTTGATGTGCTCTCCGGGAACCAGGAGCGTGGTGGCAAGGGACCGCAGCACCTTCTCGGCGGCCGGACGCCAGGCGCCCTCGCCGTCGGCAATGTCCACAAGCTCGCCGGCAAACGGCATCCCGGCCGGATCCAGCCCGGTCTCGGCGCATATGGCCCGGCGGGCGGCAGCGCTGCGCCCGTCAATGTTGCTCCCGCGGCGCTGGTAGGAGGCAATTTCCGCCCGCAGCCGCTTCTCCTCCGCCTTGGCGTTGATGCTGGCGGCCACCGCTTCATATTCGCGGGTGCGTGCGGACTCCGTTTCCGCCTGTTGCAGTTCGACGCCGGCTTCCGCGGCCGCGCGGGCAGCGGCAAGCCCGTCCGCGGTCCAATCGTAGGCAAGCCCGGCTGCGTCGAGATCGTCACGGACGGCCGATTCCACGCGCAGGCGTTCCTCGAACTCCCTCTTCGCCGTCCGAATGTCCCTTTCCAGGCCGTCGATGGCCCGTCCGCCATGGCTGGCGTGCTGCTCGTCCAGCGCAGCCACGGACTCGGCCAGTGCATCCTTGGCGGCCGCGGCCGCGTCGATTTCGCGGCGCTTGTCCTCCAGCCGGCTGCCGAGTGCCCGGGAGTTTCCGGCCAGCAGGTCGGCGCGGAACTGCTGCGCCAGCAGCGGCAGCTGGACATTTTTTAGTTCAACCGTGCGGTTTAAAGATTCCCTGAGATCCCGCAGCTTGCGGTTCAGTTCCGGGACCGGCGCCAGGGCATCGCGCTGCCCGCGGGCATCCTCGAGCTGGCGGTAGATGCCGCGCAGGTGGCTGAAATCCTCCACGGCTGCCCTGGCGGCGGCGAGCGTGGCGGGCTTGTCCAGGACTTCGTAACGGAAGAAGCGGTTCACGCCCTTGTCGAGCCCCTTGCCGTTTTGCAGGGTGCGCAGCAGGCTGAACGCCTTGTCATTGTCGATGCCCAGCTTCCGGCGGAAGCGTTCGGCAAAGGTCTTGTGCACATCGAAGGCCTCGCAGCCGGGCAGAGCGGCGTGCAGGGACGACGGCGAGAAGCGCCGGCTTCCGTGCCTTTCCAACGCCGCGGTGTCCAGCGGCTGGTCGTGGATCACGTAGTGTTTGCCCACCTGGCCTTCAAGCCCGTTGGCCGGCAGGTCGAAAAGGGCGGCAATGCTGACGCGCCGGCCCAGCCCGTCCTCAAAAACCAGGGCGGTGGCGGACCAGGTGGCGCTGGGCCGCTGGTAGACGGTGCCGCCGGCCGTCTTGATTTTGCGCCCCCGCATGTAGCTGAACGTGGTGCGCCTGTCCTTGCGGTTGGAAGCCTCGTGGGCGGACTCATTGAGGCGTGGAGCCGCGTAGAAAATGTGCTGGATACCGTCAAACAAGGTGGACTTGCCCACGCCGGGATGGCCGGTGAGCAGCGTGCCGGCCCGGTCCACGTACATGGCGTGGCGGCCGTGGAACGTGCCCCAGTTGATGATCTGGATCTGGCTCAGCCGGTACTGGCCGGGGTTGATTTCCTCGCCAATGGGCAAGGTGGTGGCAATGCTCATTCGGCGTCATCCTCCAGGGTCAGTTCCAGCTCGGCTGCAGTTTCACGCTCAATCTCGTGGGCGCCGTCCGCGTCGAGGGCGGCCAGGTAGGCGGGGATTTGGTCGATGGAGTCAAAGGGGAGGGCCAGGGCCAGGGCGTTGCTGACCCGGTATTCGGTGGCCAGTTCGCTGGGCAGCAGCAGCTTCAGGGCCAGCAGGCGCGCCAGGGCCGCATCGGTTTGTTCGTCCAGGCGCTTGTCGTCCAGGGCCCCGGGGCGGCGATGTTCGGCCAGGATTTCCCGGGCCCCGGAACGCGTAATGGTGACGTCGGTGCCCGTGCCGGCGTGGCGGTCCAGGAGCATGCGCAGCCTCAATGCCAGGAGGGTCTCCTCCCGGCGCAACGGTTTGCGCGCCACGATGGGCTGGGTGTGGACGGCGTCGATCTCCGCCGGTTGCAGCAGCGCGATCTTCCGTTCCGGATCGATGGACAGCAGCAGGAAAATCTCGCTCAGGTACTGCTGCAGGGACGCGCGGTGCGTGAGGATGGTGGTCCACAGGGCCGGGTCTGCGGTGCCGTCAATGTACGGCCCCCGCAAAAGCCGCACCAGCGACTGGCGGATGTCCAGGGCGAAGGTGCCCGTGTCGCCGGCAAACAAGGCGCGCTCGGACCGGTAGGCGATGCCGGGGACGGCACCTGGTGCCGGGGTGCCGGCGTCGTGCGTGTCGGATTCGGGACCGGGGATCATGGTGCGGTGTCCTTTGTGAAGGTGACCAGCGGCAGCCGGGCGGTGCGCTCGGTGCCGTTGATCTGGGTGAAGCGGAGTGTTTGCGTGCGGGTTGCGTCGAACGCCTGGTCCGTGCTGCGTGCGGCCAGGACCAGCCCCCGGATGGAGTTGATGTGGCGCAGTTCCGCCGGCAGCTCGGCGTACGCGTCGGCCAGGGTGGCGGTGCCGTTGCGGGTGGCCCGGGCGCGTCCGACGGCGGCGTGCAGGGCGGGC
>NZ_JAJLOZ010000123.1:0-5453 GCF_025548615.1 Arthrobacter sp. A2-55
GACGCACCCGCCCAGGCAGCCGAACGCTACGACCTCCTCAACACCAACGCCGGCACCACCGGCAACGCAGGAGGCGACAGCTAACCACCCACCCGAACCGGCACACAACACGGATGTTCCAGACAAACACCCCCGTTAAGTGCCCGCTCGGGGGGATGGAAACAACTCCACGCGCGCCCCGTTCCGCACCCCGGCTCCGGCCAGTGCGGCGGGGCGCGCCTTGTTGAATCCACACAATTAACCATTACGGGGGGCAAAGGACATATCCTCAAGGAATGGCACCCAAGACCCAACGTGCGGCAACATCCCAGGCAGCGGCTCCGGCCGTGGCGAAGACCTCCGAGACCCTGAACCGTCTCCGGGCCAACATTGGGCCGCTGTCCACCCTGATGTTGCGGGAGCTTGAGGGCACCCTGCCGTGGTACAGGCGGTTGAGCGCCGACGAACGGTCGTCCCTGGGGCTCGTGGCCCAAAACGGCATTTCCGCATTTGTGTCCTGGTACGAGCACCCGTCTTCCCCCAGCTGGGTGCTCTCCGATGTTTTTGGCACGGCACCCACCGAACTGACGCGGTCCATCAGCCTCCAGCGCGCCCTGCAGCTCATCCGGACGGTGGTCCAGGTGGTTGAGGATCGGGTGCCTGAGCTGGCCAGCGCCAACGACCAGGTGGACCTGCGCGAAGCCGTGCTGCGGTACTCCCGCGAAGTGGCCTTTGCCGCCGCCGACGTCTATGCCCGGGCCGCGGAAAACCGCGGGGCCTGGGACACCAGGCTTGAGGCCCTCGCCGTGGACGGGATCCTGCGCGGGGAAAACACCGATGCCCTGCAGTCCCGCATTTCAGCCTTGGGCTGGACATCACACAGCCGCTTCACCATCATGGTGGGCCCGGCACCTGCCGAAGCCGATGCCACGTTCCTGGCCACCCTGCGCCGGGCCGCCGGACGTTTCGCCTCGGACGTGATGGTGGGCATCCAGGGTGACCGGCTCATCCTGGTCCTGGGCGAGGTGGCCGACCCGGAAACTGCCTACCTGCGCCTCGGCGAACTGTTTGCGCCCGGCCCCGTGGTGTACGGCCCGCTGGCCCAGACCCTGGCGGATGCCACGGCGTCGGCCAAGGCGGCCTTTGCGGGCATGGCGGTGGCACGTGGCTGGTCGGCGGCGCCGCGGCCTGTGTCGGCGGACGACCTGTGGCCCGAGCGGGTCATTGGCGGGGACGAGTCCGCCCGCAGGGCCCTGCTCACCCACATTTACCGGCCTCTGGTGGCTGCGTCCAACGGGCTGGTGGAAACGCTGAACAGCTACCTGCAGCTGGGGCATTCCCTCGAGGCGGCCGCCCGCGACCTTTTCGTCCATTCCAACACCGTGCGCTACCGCCTGCGCAGGGTCTGCGACGTCACCGGCTGGGACCCGCTCATTCCCCGGGAGGCTTTCGTCCTCCAAACCGCCCTCGTGGTGGGCCGGCTGGCCGCTCCCGCCCGCCAGTCCGCGGACCGCCCTTCAGACCGCACGGCCCCGCGAAGCTGAACCGGCAAACTGCGCTCCCGCAGCCCGAAGCAACGGACCGTATTGTAGACTTCCTACAAATCATCCCCATGAGCTTGGTGTGCGAAAACACCATGCCCCTGCCCCTAAGTTTGGAAAGCTGGTTACTGTGCTTGCAATAGTCTGCCCTGGACAGGGTTCCCAAACTCCCGGATTCCTTTCGCCCTGGCTTGAACGCCCCGGCACCGAGGCCCGGCTGGCTGCCCTCAGTGAGGCCGCCGGCATTGACCTGCTGGCCCACGGGACCACCTCGGACGCGGAGACCATCAAGGACACCGCCGTCGCCCAGCCCCTGATCGTCGCGGCCGGGCTGCTCGCCGCCGAGGCACTGCTGGATGCCCCGCTGGCTGCCCTGGACGTGGTGGTTGCCGGGCACTCCGTTGGCGAAATCACGGCCGCCGCGCTCACGGGAACCCTTTCCAACGCCGATGCCATGGCCTTTGTGCGCGAACGCGCCAACAAGATGGCCGACGCCGCCGCCGTCACCCCCACCGGCATGGCCGCCGTCGTGGGTGGGGACCCGGAAGAAGTCCTGGCCGCCATTGCCGCCGCCGGGCTGGCCCCGGCCAACATGAACTCCAAGGGCCAGACAGTGGCCGCCGGCACGCTGGAGCAGATCGCGGCACTTGTCGCGGCCCCGCCTGCCAAGGCCCGCGTCATCCCCCTCCAAGTGGCCGGCGCCTTCCACACCCACCACATGGCACCCGCCGTCTCCGCACTGGAGGCCCTGGCGCCGTCCCTGGCCACCCATGCACCCGCGGTGCCGCTGCTCTCCAACTACGACGGCGCCGAGGTCCGTTCCGGGGAAGCGGCCTTGCAGTCGCTGATCGCCCAGGTGTCGCGGCCCGTGCGCTGGGACCTGTGCATGGAGACCATGTCCGCCATGGGCGTGACCGGCTTGATCGAATTGACGCCGGCCGGCACCCTGACGGGCCTGGCCAAGCGCGGCATGAGCGGTGTTGCCACCGTTGCCGTGAAAACCCCCGCCGATTTGGAATCCGCAAAGCAACTGCTGGCCGAGCACGCCCAGCGGAAAGAAGGAACCGAGTGAGCACGCCCACGCTGAATCAAAGCACCCTCCGCAATGGCTCACGCATTGTCGGAATCGGCGCCTACCGCCCCAGCCTCATCGTCACCAACGAAGACGTCTGCCAGTGGATTGACTCCTCCGACGAATGGATCCGCCAGCGCACCGGCATCATCACCCGCCACCGCGCGCCCCGCGACGTGTCCGTGGTGGACATGGCTGTCGGCGCCGGCAACGAGGCCATCAAAAACGCCGGCATTGAGCCCTCGCAAATTGGCGCCGTCATTGTCTCCACCGTTTCCCACCCCTACGCGACGCCGTCGGCCGCTGCCTTGATTGCCGAGCAGATCGGCGCAAACCCCGCCCCGGCCTTCGACATTTCCGCCGCCTGCGCCGGCTACTGCTATGGGATTGCCCAAGGTGACGCGCTGGTGCGCTCCGGCACGGCGGAATACGTCCTGGTAATCGGCGCCGAGAAGCTCTCCGACGTCATCGACAACCATGAGCGCACCATCTCCTTCCTGCTCGGCGATGGCGCCGGCGCCGTGGTGATCGGCCCATCCGACGAACCCGGCATCAGCCCCGCAGTGTGGGGCTCCGACGGCAGCAAGTGGGATGCCATCGGCATGACGCACTCCCTCATGGATGTGCGCGACTTCAGCGAACAGGCCATGAAGGGCGACGACGTGGCGCTGGCTGCCGCTGACGAAGCCCACGCCACTCTGTGGCCCACTCTGCGCCAGGACGGCCAGACCGTGTTCCGCTGGGCCGTGTGGGAGATGGCCAAGATGGCCAAAAAGGCCTTGGACGTTGCCGGCATCACCGCCGCGGACCTGGGCGCGTTTGTGCCGCACCAGGCAAACATGCGCATTATCGACGAGCTCGCCAAGCAGCTCAAGCTGCCGGAACACGTCATTATTGCCCGCGACATTGCCGACGCCGGAAACACCTCCGCGGCGTCCATCCCTCTGGCAACACACCGGCTGTTGGCGGAGAACCCGGAGCTTTCCGGTAAACTCTCGCTTCAGATCGGCTTTGGTGCCGGCTTGGTGTTTGGCGCGCAAGTAGTTCGCCTGCCCTAGCGCCAGCCAGGCTCCCGGACCAGCAGGTGCGGGGCGCTGCCCGGCAATGACCCAATTCCCGATTTTTTACGTAAAAACACAACATAAGGAGCCGTCAATGGCTAGCAACGAAGAAATCCTGGCTGGTTTGGCCGAAATCGTCAACGAGGAGACCGGCCTGGCCCCCGAAGCTGTCGAGCTGGACAAGTCCTTCACCGATGACCTGGACATCGACTCCATCTCCATGATGACCATTGTGGTCAACGCCGAGGAAAAGTTCGACGTCAAGATCCCCGATGAGGAAGTCAAGAACCTCAAGACCGTTGGCGACGCCGTCAGCTTCATTGCCGGCGCGCAGGCTTAATCCCGAACTGCAGAGCCCTTTTCCGCTAGTGCGACACAGGGCAAAAGTGAATGGCCGGTTCCACGTTTGGTCCGGCCATTCACGGCATCACACTGTTGTCCTGAACCTTTTCTTTTTAGAGAGTTGAACCATGGCCCGCAAAGTAGTCATCACTGGACTTGGAGCAACCACGCCTATCGGCGGGGACGTTCCGACGATGTGGCGGAACGCCCTCAAGGGTGTTTCCGGCGCCCACACACTTGACGACGAGTGGGTGGAAAAATACCAGCTCCCCGTACGCTTTGCGGCCCGTGTCACGAACCCCGCCTCCGAAACCCTGAGCCGCGTCGAAGCCAAGCGCATGGACCCCTCCACGCAGTTCGCCGTGGTGGCCGCCCGTGAGGCCTGGAAGGATTCCGGTCTGGAGGAGATCGACCACGACCGCCTGGCCGTGGCCTTTGCCACCGGCATCGGCGGCGTGTGGACGCTCCTGGACGCCTGGGACACCCTGCGCGAAAAGGGCCCCCGCCGCGTGCTGCCGATGACGGTGCCCATGCTGATGCCGAACGGCCCTGCCGCCGCCGTCAGCCTGGACCTGGGCGCCCGCGCCGGCGCCCACACCCCCGTTTCCGCCTGCGCGTCCGGCACCGAGGCCCTGCACATCGGGCTGGAGCTGATCCGTTCCGGCAAGGCCGATGTGGTCATGGCCGGCGGCGCCGAGGCTGCCATCCACCCGCTGCCCATGGCCGCCTTTGCCGCCATGCAGGCCCTGTCCAAGCGCAACGACGACCCCGAGCACGCCTCGCGCCCCTACGACATCGACCGTGACGGCTTTGTCATGGGTGAAGGTGCCGGCGCCCTGGTGCTCGAGGCCGAGGAGCACGCCCTGGCCCGCGGCGCCCGCATTTATGGCGAGCTGGCCGGAACCTCAGTGACGGCTGACGCGTACCACATCACGGCCCCGGACCCCGAGGGCCTCGGCGCCACCCGCGCCCTGAAGGCAGCCCTGTTTGACGCCCGCGCCCAGGCCGAGGACGTGGTGCACGTCAACGCCCACGCCACCTCCACGCCTGTGGGCGACCGCCCGGAGTACACGGCCCTGCGTGCCGCCCTGGGCGACCATGTGGACAATGTATGCGTCTCAGCCACCAAGTCACAGACGGGACACCTGCTGGGTGCCTCGGGCGCCGTTGAATCGGTGCTGACGGTCCTGGCCGTCTATCACCGCCTTGCCCCAGTCACGATCAACCTGGAAAACCAGGACCCTGAGATCCCGTTGGACATTGTCACGGGCACCCCGCGCGAGCTGCCGGAGGGCCAGGTCATGGCCCTGAACAACTCCTTCGGCTTCGGCGGCCACAACGCCGTGGTGGCCATTCGCAGCACCGGCGCCAAGGTCGAGATGGCCTAGCCGACCTGTTCCGGCCAAGCACGACGGCGGCGCCCACCTCTTGAGGTGGGCGCCGCTTATGCGTTGAGAT
>NZ_JAJLOZ010000124.1:0-4697 GCF_025548615.1 Arthrobacter sp. A2-55
GGTGGCCCTGTGGCCCTGTGGCCCTGTGTTCCTGTGCCCCTGGCGGCACGCCGCCGGCACGCCGCCAGGGGCACAGGAACACAGGGCCACAGGGCCACAGGGCCACCAGTTCACGTCCCCGCCATGGTGACGCCCGCTCCAGGACGCATCCCAGGACACAACACAGCGAAGCCGGCCCTCCCCGTACAGGCATGCAGCCCCGGGCCAAACAGGCCGCCACGCGAAAAGAACCCGAGGCAAAGAGCCTTGCCAGCATCCACTGCGGCAAGACGACGCCCGCCCGACGCCAGCAAGCCCGCGCCGCGCCAGCCGGCCGGCCGGCCGGCCACAACAACCAAGCCCCGCCCCGGACAGGGGTGGCCGTCAAGGGCCGCCACTCCCTGCCACCGCCCGGGCCGGCCAGGACGCCGGGACCGGACGCCGGGACCGGGGAGGAACACTCGCCCCGCCCGAGGCCCGTACGGCCACCGTGCGGCACCCGGAGCAACGCAGCACGCCATGGCTGCAGCGGACATGCGCCCTTAGCCGCTCCTGCCCCAGTTGCCACATTCCCCCGCCAACGAACCCCGCCAACGAACCCCAACCACCGCCATCGGCGCCGCCGGCGCCAGACACATTGGGCAAGGCCCGCCAGGGCCGGATCCCGAGCTTCGCGCAGGTCCTGGCCAGGGATTTGTCACTCATCGCGGCCCCGTTGTCGAGGTAGGCGACGTCGGGGATTCCGTGGGTTTGCAGGGCCGGGCGCAACACCGCTGAGAGGCGGATGGCGTCCTCGGCCCAGGCCCAGCGGGCGGTCGTGACCATGCGGGAATGATCATCGAGGAACGCGAACAGATACGTTTTCCTCCCGCCGATGCGGGGGCCGTGGAGGGCGTCACCAACCCAAATTTCATTCGAGACCGCCGTTTCGAAGCGGCCGGTGGCCACCGGCCTGGCACCGGTGGAAATGTTCCTCGCCCTAAAGTGGCGCAGCAGGGTCGTCTCCGAGGGGGCCTGGCCCAGGGTCTCGGTGATGATCCGCTTGACCTGGGCCGCGGTCCGGTTCGGTTTCTCACGCTTGAGCGACTCGGCCAGGACGAGCACGGTCGGATCAGTCCCGCCCGTGGTGGCGCGTTCTTCGGGTTTCAGCCCGTCGAACCCGCCCTCGTGCCAGGCCTTGACCCACCGGTCCAGGGTCTCCCTGGAGTAGCGGCGGGTCCCGCCAAACGGCCACGGATGATCCACGGCCGCCAACGCCCGCACCAACGGCCCACGCTGGCGGGTGCTCAACGACGGATCCGCCACGCCCCGGATCACCTGGTAACGGAACAACGCAATATTGTCCCGATGTTCCTTGCGCATCAACGGTGTGGTGGCCCGCGGTGCCGGATTCGCCGGCACCGCCGAAACCAGCGGTATCGCGGCTCCCGGCGGCACCAGGGCAGGGTCAAACCGATCGGGCAGCTGGGCTGAAGCACTCATCAAGTAAAAATTTCCTTCCAGTGGGGTCAAACACAAGGACCGCACCACCGCCGGCAAAGCGGAAATGGCACGTGAACCCCACCTTGGCCCATTTACCGCACTAGCGGCAGGGCGGGCTGGTGTTGCACCCATCGGGCCATCCAACCCTGCTAAAGAACCACGGCCCATGAGCAAACAAGGCAGCATACTGCCACGGCACCGTGACCACGGACTGGGCAACGGCGCGGTGCAGATGGGCCAGCACCCGGGCATGGGCCATCACCATGCCCAAGGCGTTGGATTTCCACGTGGGGGCAGGTCCCGGCCAGAACCCCAACGCCTCGGCAGTGCCCCGGTGCACCCGGAGCGCGAATGCTGCCATGACCGCCGGGGCGTTGGCGCTGAAGGTCCGCAGCCAATCCCGGACGGTGGTCTCCGGGCGGCCGAGGACCGCAGCGATCTTCCGGTGCCCGGCACCCTGCACGATGTTCAGCTCCACGGCCTCGGCGATCACCCCCGCATGATCGGCCCGGCGGGCGGCCAGCCCCGGCGGGAGCAGGATATGGGTCGCTGCGCAGTCGCTGCAGCGGGCCCGGCGCGGGGTGAACAGCCGGCCCACCACCGGCACCCCACACCGGATCACACGCCCCACCCCGAACCCCCAGGGCCGCAGCCGGCCAGGACAGAGCGGACAGGCCAGCTCCCGTCCCAAAAGCTGGAATTCGACAGTGTCTGGATCGTGGCTTACGGTAAGCACAGCGCGACTCATTTCGCGTCAGAACGAGACTGGTGCGGCCTTAGAAACTGGCACCGGTCTCGTTCGTCTTTAAACCTTGAACCAAAATCCAAGGTCAGGGTCTGTCGTCAGCCTGACGCCGCCAACGAAGAAGGTCAAGAGGCAAAAAGGAAAACCAGGGAAACCACGACCCATCGTCAGGCAACGCGGCCACTCACAGTCATCCACTGCGACGCGTAACACATGAGGAAGCTAGGGCCTCGTACACGCGGAACCCAGGCCACCCAGGAAAGGAGTACCAGCTCTATCGTGGCTACGGTCGCCAATCAAACACTGGCTGCCAGCCCCATGACCACGCACGATTTGACGCCTGGTCCAAAGGTGACAGCTCATAAAGAGCAGTCACTCAGGGCACTAGAAGAAGAGATCAATTGGCTCTGTAGCAACGCAACGGACCAAGGCTGGTCAGTAATCAAACGAAACCCCACGCTGCTCCGGTTACGCTCCCCAAAAGGCAAAGAGTTCACACTCACACACAATCGTCCGGCTAGCACCAGGGTCGAATTGAGAAAGTTTGTCGTCGAGCTACGAGCTAACGGATTGCGTGTCAACCGAGCACTTCAGGGTGCAGTCGAAAATTCCCCCTTCGGCTAAAACCGTGAGGACCCCCCTCGCGCCTTCTGCCATCTCAATGTCACAGTCAACGCGAGGGGAATAGCGCTCAAACCCGGCCGCTTACCGAGAGCACCTGTTAAGGCCGCTGCACCTTGGCTCCGTCCCTGAATTGCTGAGGAGGTGTGGCATCGCGCCACAGCACCACCTGGGTGCCTCCGCACAACTTGTAACTCGGCCCTAAAAGCATACGCGATTATCTACGGCGGCCGCCCGGTTCCAATAGAAATACCGCCTCGGAGACACATCTAGGAGCTGTTCCAACAAGCCACATTCACGCTGCCTCCCACCAATGAGAAGTCGGCCATGGCAGGAGTGGCTCGAAACTCCTAAGTCACCCCAAGTCCCCACATGCGGGACTTCTCTCAAAGTAGGATGAAGCCACAACTGTCACTTGCACTTATAAGTGCAAATGACATACGGTGTTGTAGGTAGAGCAAACATTGCAAAGGAGGCGAAAATGTCTGCCCTGTTGGATAGAAGCCAAAAGACAGTGGTCACCACCACTGCACAAGAGAGCGAGCAGGCAAGGCAACTTGCCCTCCGTCTGGAATCTGATCAAACCGCCAACGCCACCCTGGCACTCAAAAACGTCGCTGGACAACCTGTCGAAGCACCCGTGGAATTGACAGCCCTCCTTCGCCGAGTGGTCGAGATAATCGGTCGTGGCGGCACGGTGACGATCGGCTCCCTCCCCAAGGAACTGACAACCACTACAGCCGCCAAGATGCTCGGAGTATCTCGGCCTACCCTCATGCAACTCATCCAGAAAAACGAGCTGCCAGCCCACAAAGTTGGGTCACACACCCGGGTTCTAACCGAGGACGTCCATAGTTACAGAGCCGCAAGAACTGCGACCCGACAAAGCGGCCTCAACGAGCTTCGCGCCCTTGAGGACGAATTGGGCCTCGACTAGTAGATAACGGTGACCGCCGAGCCTGTACCATTCAGCTTATGAGCTCGGCGGTCACCATTGTCCTAGTGGACGCAAACATCCTCTACTCCCGCACACTCCGGGATTGGATCGCACTCCTTCAAATTCAATCTGAAGGTTTGTTCAGCGTGGCCTGGACC
This sequence comes from Arthrobacter sp. A2-55, assembly GCF_025548615.1. NCBI lineage: Bacteria > Bacillati > Actinomycetota > Actinomycetes > Micrococcales > Micrococcaceae > Arthrobacter > Arthrobacter sp. A2-55. The sequence continues at coordinate 3,923 of NZ_JAJLOZ010000124.1, forward strand.
GAAGACATCATGGTTGAGACCCTGTACCACCTCCGCAAAGACCACCCACTATGGGCAGATGCGCAGATCGCAGGGATGCGCCAAAACCTTGAGAAGACCTTCAAGGGCGGCCAGATTTCCGGATTCGAAATTGACCCTACGATTCAATACCCGGACATCTTCGATGCTCACATACATGCCGCCGCCACTCATGGATCCGTAGACATAGTGGTCACGATGAACGGCAAAGACTTCCCGGATAGCGACGAACTTCCTTACGAGATCTATCACCCGGATGACTTCCTCCTGCTAGTTGACGATGCAAATCCGGAGGGTGTTTTCAAAGTCTGCGAGCAGCAGCTGTGCTACTTCCACGGAAAATCATCAGGCACGGATGGTGTCGATCTTCCACTCAGTCTAAAAAATGCCGGCGCCCCCTTGTTTGCTTCCCGTGTGCGATCGCATCTGCAGCGGGTGGACATGGGCATCTTAAAAACCGCATCTACCCGCGATCCCGCATAAGCCACCACGAAAACACCCACCACGCTGAGTCCGCGTCAGCCAGCCCATGGGCCCAGATTCAGTCGTTTTCGCTTGTTTTCCAGACTGTCCAGGCCAAAACCTGAGCCGCTGCGCACCGACACTGCTCCAGGTGCCGCGCTCCACGATCTACGGACACCTCGACAAAGCAAGCATCGGACGACGGCCCACCACCAGCGTCACCGACCAGACGTAACAGCAACTCAGGCGTAGCGGACAAGCCCATGCGTTCCTACCCAACTGGCTTAGAAAATCC
>NZ_JAJLOZ010000125.1:0-4591 GCF_025548615.1 Arthrobacter sp. A2-55
GCCAGGGTGTCTGCGCAGCTGCCAAGAATTCGCGCCATGGCGTCGTGCTCAGCCTGCGTGACCCAAAGCTTGTAGGTGGCCTTGACCGAAATTTGCCGCGCAACGTACTCGCAGCGGTAGGACTTGTTCGGGGGTAGCCACGTGGCCGCGTCGCCGTCGCCCTTCTTTTGGTTGGTGGGCCCGTCCACAGCCAGCAGGTTCAGCGGATCGTTGGCGAACGCCGTGCGCTGCTGGAGGGAGAGCTGCTGGGCGCCCTTCTGCCAGGCATCGCTGAGCGCCACCACGTGGTCAATCTGCACCCGGGCGCTTTGGGGCCCCCGCACAAAGTCGATGGTCGTGGCCGTGTAGGGGTCCGCCAGCACGCCGGTCAGCACCACGCAGTCCCGGGTGCCGGGCTTGAACGTCTTGGCCGTGAGGTCCCTGTTCAGCATGTCATTGCGCGTGTCGCAGCCGTTCCTGTCCAGATCCGCCCAGGCCTGGCCAAACTCGGACCGGCTGTACCCCGTCTTGGGCGCCCGTCCCTTGATGGGCAGCCCGGCCAGGACGTCCAGGGCCTTGGCCGCGAAGGCCGGCTGGGCATTGCCTGCCAGCTTGGCCCCGCCGGCGTCGGGGACGGTGTCGCCATCCACCGGGGCGGTGTCATCCGCGGTCGGTGTGGGTGTGGGCTCAGGCGTGGGCTCCGCCGTCGTCGGGGATGGGCTGCTTTCCACGCTCTGAGCGGACGACGGCGGTGCCGCCACGGGTGCCGGTGCGCCGCCGCACGCCGTGGCAACGACCAGGACGGACGCCAGCACGGACCCCCTGATGAGGTCGGCGAAGCCGAATGTGCCAAGGGTGCGGGGTGTGGCCGGGTGGTGCTTGGACAAGGGGCAGCGCTCTTTCCGGGGGAAGGTGGGTATCCCTCCAGCATAGCCCGGGGTTACTGCTTCCCGTCCTCCGATTTCCGCGAGCGTTCCAGGTACGGCTTGGCCTGTTCCAGGCCCGACTCGAGGGCGTGCACCGTCCCGTCCATGTTCTTCGCGGCCGCAGCCCGGAAGGCGTCAATGGCGTCCATGGTGGCATAGACGTTGTCAAAGGCCTTTTGCAGTGTTTCCACGCTGACGCCGGAGCTGGCCGCCTGCTGGTGGATGCGCACCGTCTGGTCCTTGAGCATCTGGGAGGTCTGCAGGATCATGTTGTTCGTGGTGGTGTTGACGGCGTCGATCTGGTCAAGCACCATCTTTTGGTTGGCGAGGGCCTCCGCCACAATCACGGCCGTGCGTAGGGCGGAAATGGTGGTGGTGCGCGCCCGGTCCACGCCCTTGATCAGCTCAAGGTTGTTCTTGCGCACTAGGTCCATGGCCAGGTAGCCCTGGACGGAGACGGCCAGCTGGGTCAGTATGTCCTGGTGCCGCTGGCGGATCGGGAACAGCACGTCCGCCTCCAGGGCCTGGGCCTGCTCCTCCTGCCCGGAAGCGCGCAGCTGGGCGATCTTTTGGGCGCAGGCATCATCCAGCGCCTTGGCGTAAACGGCCGTTTCGCTGAGGACCTGCATGGTTTCCCACAGCGCCACCTTTTCATGGGCCAGATCCGAATTGTCCGACCGCAGCTCATTCTGGCCTGCCATCAGCGACTTGATGATGGCGTCCAGCTGGCCCTGGGCGGACTCGTAGCGCTGGAAGTACTTGGCCAGCTTGTTGCCTCGGGGGATCATGCCCAGGATCTTCCGGCCCGTGCCCAGGTCGGCATTGTTCGGAGTCAGCCCCTGGACGGTCACGCGGAGCTCGTTGAGGGTTTGGGCCACGTGTGCCTGGGCGCTGCTGCCGTTGCGCTTGGTGTTCGCGACCGACGTGGTGGACCGTTCCAGCATGCGGCTGGAGGAATCGGCGGACGACTTCATGGCGGGCGCGGCAAGGGCGGACAGCCCCTCCACCCTGCGGCTGAATTCCGGGCTGCGGGCATCAAGGGCCGCGATGCCGGAAATGAACTCCCTGGCCTTGGCCGTGATGTCGGCCTGCCGTTCCGCCGGCACCGGGATCATGCCCGGGGCCTGTGCCGGCGTCACAATCTCCGGCGCGTCAGGCGGGGTCAGGACCAGGGCGTCATCGGGTTCCGGGGGAGGTGTCAGCGGCGATGTCATGTACGTGTACCAGTTTCCTTGAGCTCAAAAAGGTTTCCAAAGAGGCTGTCCCTTGCCATGTTGCTCCACCTTGGGCCATTTGTCTCCACCGAATCGCCCGTTGCGGCCAATCGGTACGAAGAATGCGCCAGCCTGGGATTGGCGGACTCCTGCAACCGTAGACTTGCGGTCATGACCATCCATGCCACCCTGCCCAAGGCCGAACTCCACCTGCACATCGAAGGAACCCTGGAGCCGGAACTGATCCTTGAACTGGCCGCCCGCAACAACATCACGCTGCCGCACCCCACACTGGCCGAATTGCGTGCCCAGTACGAGTTCACCGACCTGCAATCCTTCCTGGACCTGTACTACGCCAACATGGCCGTGCTCATCACCGAGGCCGACTTTGCCGACATGACCCGCGCCTACCTCCGCCGCGCGCAGGCCGCGGGGGTGCGGCACGCGGAAATCATGTTTGACCCCCAGGCGCACCTTGGGCGCGGCATTCCACTCACGACGGCGGTGGGCGGCATAGAGTCCGCGCTCGCCGGCAGCGAGGCGGAGTTTGGCATCACCACCGGGCTCATCGCGGCGTTCCTTCGGGACGAAACCGAGGAATCGGCGCTCGCCGTCCTGGACGAACTGCTGGCTGCGGAGGCGCCCATCATCGGGATCGGGCTGGACTCGGCGGAGGTGGGCAATCCGCCGTCGAAGTTCATCCGGCTGTTCCGGCGGGCACGGGAGGCCGGACTCCGCCTGGTGGCTCACGCGGGGGAGGAGGGCGATGCCAGTTACGTGTCGGACGCCCTGGACCTGCTCGGCGCGGAGCGGATTGACCACGGCATCCGGGCCATCGAGGACGCTGCGCTGGTCAAGCGGCTGGCGGCGGACCAGGTGCCGTTGACGGTCTGCCCGCTGTCCAATGTGCGGCTGCGCGCCGTGGACACGCTGGCCGCGCACCCGCTGCCGCAGATGCTTTCTTCCGGGTTGAACGTGTGCGTCAATTCGGATGATCCGGCCTACTTTGGCGGCTACGTGGAGCAGAACTTTGCCTCGCTGGTGGCGGAGTTCGGCTTCGGCACGGACATCCTGGAGCGTTTGGCGGGCAATTCCATCCGTTCATCCTTTGCCGCGGACGCTCGAAAAGCCGAACTGCTGGCCGAACTGGACGGCTGGCGCGCGGCGCAGGGGAGCTGACCGGCGCCGAGATAGCGGATCCGCGCCGAAAGCTGCACGAATTTGTGTCGGATTTCGGCGCGGATCCGCTATCTCGGCGGGGAGAGGGACGGGGTGGGGCGGCTAACCTCGGGCGAAGAGCTGTTCCGCGGCGTGGGTCACGGGAACCGCCTGCTCCGCCAGCAGCACCAGGCCCAGCCCAAACATGATGATGCCGCTGGAGAGGGTGATGGCGCGGGCGCCGCCCGGGCGGGAACGCAGCAACTTTCGTGAGCCGGCGGCCACCAGCGTGTAGATGACGGCCGTGGAGGCAACAAACGTGAGCCCGAGGACCGCCGACTGCACGGGAATGGGGAAGGGCGCGCCCGGCCGGATGAACTGCGGGGTCAGGGCCACAAAGAACAGCAGGCCCTTCGGGTTGATGGCGCTGGTCCCCACACCCTGCAGGTAGGCGCGGCGGCGCGCCCCGGACGCCGGGGCATTCTCAACCTCCGGCCCGGCACTGCTGAACCCGGCGCTGCGCCATGACTTCGCCGTCGCCATCCCGAGCCACAGCAGGTACAGCGCCCCGGCCACAGTCAGCCAGGCCAGCAGGCCGGGGTTGGCGGCCATGAGGGCCGCGATGCCCGCGGCCAGCAGCACCGTGTGAAGCACGTAGCCGCTGCAGAGCCCGGCGACGGCGGGGACGAAGCTGCGCCGGCCCAGCCCCGCGGCGATGGTGAAGGCCCAGTCGGGCCCGGGTGTGCACGTCAAGGCAACGGCGATGATGAGGAAGCCGATAAGTGCCTGCGGGTCCATGGTGTTCCTGCCGTCAAAGAAGTTGGTGGTGACAGCAAGTTTAGGTAATTTGGGCGCAGAAGTGCTTACCAATTTAGGCCCGGAAGCACGCAGATACGATAGGATTTTGCTGTGATTGACGAACTTGACAGAGAAATTTTGCGCAGGCTTCAAGATGACGGGCGCATGAGTGCCACGGCACTGGCCGCCGAGGTGGGCCTGACGGTGGCGCCGTGCCACCGGCGGTTGAAGGACCTGGAGCGTTCCGGGGCCATCAGCGGCTACCGCGCCGTGGTGGACCCGGCCTCGGTGGGGCTCGGGTTTGAGGCGCTGGTATTCGTCACCCTGGCCAAGGTGGACCGGGCCACGATGGACCAGTTTGAGGCCCGGGTGACAGCCAGCGCGCACATCACTTCGGCCCAGCGGCTGTTTGGCGACCCCGACTACATCCTGAAGGTCATGGCCGAGGACCTGCCGGCCTACCAGCGGTTCTTTGATGACGAGCTGACCAACCTGCCGGGCGTGCAGCGGGTCAGC
>NZ_JAJLOZ010000126.1:0-4542 GCF_025548615.1 Arthrobacter sp. A2-55
GGTGGTGGTGACTGTCCGCGCGGCGGGGTCGATTTTGACAGCGCGGGCGCCACTGACCAGCTCCACGCCGTCCCACAATGCGGGGCTTCCGAGCGTCAGGTCCGCGTCCGTTTCGGTCAGTGCACGGCTGAGTGCAACGCGGTCGTAGGGGGCGTGGAGCTCCTCGGCCAGGACCGTCAGGGTCCAGCCGTCCAGGCCGCGGGCGTGCATGGCCTCGGCGAAGCGGTGCGCCGCGGGGCCTCCGCCGACCACCACCACGCGGCGGGATTCGCGTCCGTTTTCGGGTTGCAGGTTCATGGGCCAGCCCTTTCCATAAGGTGTGATTCAAGGCTAGGGAACCGGAGTTGCCCCGTCGTTTCGCTTATGTTTCGGCGCGTTAACTTTCACCTCACGCCGAATGGGGCGCTGGCGGTTAAGGAAGGTTTACCTGTTTGTCATGTGCGGGGCGGCTGCGGGAAACACGGCGTGAATAGTGTTTTTTTACAGTGGTTTTGGCTTCTACGCAGAAAAGGAATCCCATGGAAACTTTGCAGGAAACGTCAATGGAAGCCCGCTTGGAATCCTCCGCCACGCTGCACAGCGGCGCTGCGTGGCACCGGGTCTGCCGGCTTGGCGAGCTGGATGATTCGTGGGGCGAGGCGGCGCTGGTTGAGGGCCGCCAGGTGGCACTGTTCCGGGTGGGGGAGCGGCACGTATTCGCCGTCAACCACGCGGATCCGGCCACCCGGGCCAACGTCATGGCGCGCGGGATTGTGGGTTCGCGGGGCAACACCCACACCATCGCCTCCCCCCTCCACAAGGAGGTTTACAGCCTGTCCACGGGCGAATGCTTCGGAAATCCGGGGCTGCGCCTGGGCACCTACCCGGTGCGCGTGGTGGGCGACGCCGTCGAGGTGGCTGTTTAGCGCTCCCGACTGCACAGCACTGGCGGCCTTCAGCGCCCGCGGCCGCAACAACTGTGCACTGGGCTGCTGGCCGCCCGGCCGCCCGGCTGCCGCCCGGGCCTCAGCTGCCGCCTGGGGTGAGGCTCGACGCCGGAGCCTCCTGCCGCCGTCGTCGGACCACCGCGGCAATCACCACGGCGGCGCCGAGTCCCGCCGTCCACCACAGCGCGCGCCGTTCCGGGGTGGCGGCCGGCCCGGCATCGGGGGCGGCCTCCCTCCGCAGGGACCGGCCCTCGGCCACCAACAGCTGCTCCCTGTCACGCTTTTTGGCGCTCGCGGCCGTGTCCCGGGGCGGGAGCTGCAGCTCCGATTCGGCCTTGATGCCGGCCATCAGCTGGCGCCCGCGCTCCAGCTCCACATCCAGTTCGGCGCCGAGCAGCAGCATCAGGTTCAGGATCCACAGCCACAGCAGCAGGATGATCATGCCGGCCAGGGTGCCGTAGGTCTTGTTGTACTTGTCGAAGTTGCTGATGTAGAAGCCGAAGCCGGCGGACGCCGCCAGCATGGCGAACAGCGCCACGGCCGCGCCAAAGCTGATCCAGCGGAACCGCGGCTGCCTGACATTCGGCGTGAAGTAGTACAGGACGGCAATGAGCACCACGGCCAGGACGGCAACCACGGGCCATTTGGCCATGTTCCAGGCCCGCACGGCAGCGTTGCCGACACCCAGGGCGTCCCCCACGGCCAGGGCGATGGGCCCGGAGACCACCAGCATGAGGGCAATGGCCGCCGCCATGAGCACCGCCGCCAGCGTGACGAGCAACAGCGTGGGGCGCAGCTTCCAAAACGGCCGGCCCTCATCCGTGCCGTAGATGCGGTTCATGGCCCGGCTGAACGCGCCCACGTAGCCGGAAGCTGTCCAGAGGGCTGCCACCAGCCCCAGCGCAAACGTCCACCCGGCCGCCGGCGAGGACGCCAGCTGCTCCACCGGACCCTTGATGACATCCACCACCTTTTGGTCGCTCAGCCGCCCCGCGAGGGCCAGCATCACCTTGGTGGTCTGTTCGGCCTGCCCCAGCAGGCCCAGGATGGAAACCAGCGCCAGCAGCGCCGGAAACAGGGAGAAAACGCCGTAATACGTCAGGCCCGCCGCGATGTCGGCGCAGCCGTCCTGGCCGAATTTCCCCGCCGCGCGCCGGAAAATGTATTTCCAGGACCGAGCCGGCAGCCGGGTCAGCCCGCGGGGCTTGCGCGGATCCTCCGGCGCCGGCGCGGCGACCTTGTCCGGGGCAGTGTCCTGCTCGACGTCCTTCCGGGTGCCGTTCAAAAAGGCGATCGGGCTCATCCATCCGTCCGTTCCGTGGGGGCTGTGGACCTGGCTTTACCCTAGCGCGTGCCCCTATCGCCGCCGGAAAAGCCGCGCGACACGGCCGCGTTTGGCAGCCCCAGGTTCGGGTGGTTCGGAGTCGGCCTGCTCGGAGCCGGGCTGGGCTTCGGCCCGCCGGGACTCGGCCCGGGACCGCCACGCGCCGAGCTCGGCGTCGATGTCCCGCAGCGGCGTGACCACGGGCGGCCCGCCCATCAGCTGTCGGCGGGCCTCGATGATCCGTGCGTTGAAGTCCTCCAGGACTGCCCGCACCCGGGCCTCGGAGCCCTCGGCATCAAGCGTTGCCTCGAGTTGCGCATCCTCCGTGCGCAGCATCAGCGCCGGGGGCCCGAGCCCGCTGACGTTTTCGCGCCGCAGCAGCCCCTTGATCCACCAGTCGGGGTCGTCGGCGCCGCCCAGGCCGGGGATGGGCTTGCCGGCGTAGGCCAGGTTGTCGAACTCCCCGCGGGCCATGGCAGCGTCAATGGCATTGTCCGCAACTTCCCAGACATCGTCCGATTCGTGAAAGACGTGCGGTGCCGTTTCCCGCACGACGCCGTTGCCTCCGAGCGTCCGGCCGGCGGCTTGGGCGTATTCATCCACCGGGACGGGCGTATCCGCAGCGGCCCGCGCGTCCCGGTACCTGGCCGCCTCCAGGGCGTGGTCGCCGGAATTTTGGTGCTTGTTGCCGCGTGCCATCGGGGCGCTCCGTTCCCAAATGTCCTTCACCGGCCGCAACCGGCGAACTGCCTTCTTCAACCGTAGGCAGTGGTTCCCGCCGCGGTCAACGGCGGCAGGCGGGCGTTGCCGCCGTCGTGCCTGGCGGCAAGGCACGACACCGGACCGTGCCGCCGTCGTGCCCTGCCGGCACCCCGGCCGGGAGCGGCGCTACTGGCCCAGGGCGGCCTTGATGTCTGCCGACACAGCTTCAAGGGCACGCGCAGCCTCCGTCCGCGCCGCACCGAGGGCGTCCCGGTTCGACACGGGGACGATGACCTCCAGGTAGCACTTCAGCTTGGGCTCGGTGCCGCTGGGGCGCACGATCACGCGGGTGTTGTCCGCGCTGAGGTAGAGCAGGCCGTCCGTGGCCGGCAGCTCCGGGGAGCCCTCGGCGAGGTCGGTGGACGAGGTGACGGGCGATCCGCCAAGGCTGGCCGGGGGCTGCGCGCGCAGGGCCGCCATCATGGTTTTCAGCTTGGTGAGATCGTCCACGCGGATGCTCAGCTGGCTGCTGGCGTGCAGTCCGTGGGCCAGGGCGAGGTCGTCCAGGACGTCATGAAGTGTGCGTCCCACGGCTTTAAGGCCCGCCGCCATTTCGGCGATGAGCAGCCCGGCGGACATGCCGTCCTTGTCCCGCACCACCTCCGGCGCCACGCAGTAGCCGAGGGCCTCTTCGTAGCCAAACGCCAGGCCGGGCACCCGGGAAATCCACTTGAATCCGGTCAGCGTCTGCGCGTGCCGGTAGCCGGCCGCCGTCGCGATGCGCTCCAGCAGCCTGCTGGAGACAATCGAATTGGCGAACACGGGCACCTGGGGGGTGCCCGGCGTCGTGCCCGTTCCGGGGCCGGCTTCGGGGCCTGCGCCGACGCGGCCCCCCCGCGCGGCGATGTGCGCGCCCAGCAGGGCACCCACCTCGTCGCCGTGGAGCTTGTGCCACTGGCCGGTGGCCGGGTCGGGAAGGCCGACGGCGGCGCGGTCGGCGTCGGGATCGTTGGCGAGCACCACGTCCGCCCCGACCTTTTCGGCGAGGGCGAAGGCCAGGTCCAGCGCGCCGGGCTCCTCCGGGTTGGGAAAGGCCACCGTGGGGAAATCCGGGTCTGCCGCGGACTGCTCGGGCACCGCATGGATGTCCGTGAAGCCCGCGTTGTGCAGCACCGCCAGCGCGGTGTCATGGCCCACGCCGTGCATGGACGTATGGACTATGCGGAGCGTGCGTGCGGGGTAGCCGGCGGGGTCGGCCAAGGCGCCGACGGCCGACTTGTAGCTGTCCAGGAGGGAGCCGTCCAGCGCTGTCCAGCCGTCCGCGGCGAGGGGGATGTTGGAGGTGTCGCCGGCCTCCTTGGTGTCGGAGACTGCCGCGATGTGGGCGGCAATCCGGGCGTCGTGGGGTGCCACGATCTGCACGCCGCGGGCCTCCGGGGCTACGGCGCGCCCGCCCAGGTAGACCTTGTAGCCGTTGTCGCGGGCCGGGTTGTGGCTGGCCGTGACCATGACGCCGGCTTCGCAGTTGAGGTGCCTTACGGCGAATGCCAGCACGGGGGTGGGGAGGGGTGCGGGGAGCAGGAACGTCTC
>NZ_JAJLOZ010000127.1:0-4469 GCF_025548615.1 Arthrobacter sp. A2-55
CTATTAGCCCGGTGGTGATTATTTGATGGTGTATTTGAGGATGAGGTTGGTGCCGGGGTAGCGGGTCTCGGTGCTGTTGAGGTGGTCGCAGAGCTCTTTGATGGCCGCGGTTTTCGCCTTGGTCGGCAGCGGGTCCAGCCGGATCACCAGGTGGCCTGGCTCGCTGGTGTCGATGTCGCCGGGCTGGTTGAATGCCTGGCGCATGAGTGCGTGGGCTTCCTGGTTGGCGCGCCGGTAGCCGGTGTTGGTGCGGATCTCCCGCGCGATCGTCATCGCGGTGTTGTAGGCGGCCATGCGGATGCCGTGGTGGATCAGCTTGACCTCGGTGTTCAGGACCTGTTGTCCCGGGTTCAGGTCCCCGAGCCGGACCTTGGCCGGAATGCTCTTATGCACGTTCTCGGCAGCGGCCAGGGCTTTTTCTGCTTCCCATACCGGTGTCATGGCCTGGTTGTGCATGGCGCTGGTCACCGTGACCTCGCCGGCGCCTTCTGCCGGGGTTTTCAGGGCCAGCAGGTTCGCATCCGCCACGGCGGCGGCCTCTGCATGCGCGTTCCTGGCGGCAACAACTTTTTGGTAGGCCTTCTTCTTGGCCGGTTCCGGCACCAAACGGTCCTCGTTGTCACCGGTGCTGGTGTAGGAGTCGTGGGAGTCGAGGTCGAAGTGCATGCGGGCGTAGCGGAACTGGTTTTCCTGCCGCCACCGCGATCCCATCCGGTACACCACCTCCCCGGCGCTCATGGCGCGGTCGGTGGTGAGGATGTGGATTTGCCGGGTGCCGCCACCGGTCGCCGCCACGATCCGGCTGACCTGCCGGATCGGGAAGACTTCCCCGGTCGTCTTCGTCGCGGCCAGGGGCAGGTCAACGACTGTGTCAGCGACCGACCACTTTCGCTCTTCCCCGTGCACGTCGGTATGGGAGACCTCTTTGAAGAGATCTTTCTGGACATCTTTGCTGGCGCCCTTGCGCCAGGTGAGCACATCAAATCCCTTTTCAGCCATGTGTTTGAACAGATCCGGCGACCAGCCGCCGCGGTCAAAACCGACCAGCACGCGCCGGCCGTCACCGACGGCTGTGCGCAGCTCCGGCAGGAGGCGGCGCAGCTCGGCGGCGAGGGATGCACCGGGTGCGGACATGACGACGAACACGGGTGAGCCGTGGGCGTCGGTGACCCAGGTTTCCTCGGTGGCCGGGACGGGGAACTTCAACCGTGTCGAGTAGATTTTCCCGATCTTTTTTGTGCCCTGGTAGGCGCGCACGTGCCCGTCAACGTAGAGGATGGCGGCCAGGTCTTCCCCGCCCGGACCGGTGGCGGTGAGGTGGTGTTTGGCCAGGGCCGCGATCAGTTCTTCGGCCTTGCCGGCCTCAGCCAGCTGGGAGATCCGGCGGCGGATCGTTTTCACCTCCGGGGCGCGGTCCATGCCCAACACCCGGCCAAGCTCTTGGGGGTCGAAGCGGGTGGCGCCTTCGGCCCGGGCTTCCCCGGCCAGGGCCCTCAGCACGGCATCGATCAGGACGGTTTCCAGTCCGTAGAACCCGTCCGGCAAGGACCCATACGTGTCTTTCGCGCAGGCCAGCAGGCCGGTGGTTTCCAGTGCCGGCAACGCCAGGAACAATCCGGCATGCCGCGCCCGGGCGGCCGGGGCAAACCGTGGTTCCGCGCACTCAAGGAGCCCGGCCCGTGCCGCGGCCCGTTCCCCGCCCCGGGCGAGAGGTGCCGGCAAGACCGGCAGCGGGAGCTGTTCCGGACGCCGCGTTCCCTCCTGCCGGGTGAGGCTGGATGTTGATGCTGTTTCCTGGATCCCCTGTTCATCAACGATTTTCAGGGCGCGCCGGACACTGAATTCCGAGACGCCGACCGCGGCGGCAATGGAACGCAAGGAGCGGTGCTGCCCGCGCAGGGCAACGATCCGTTCGATCGTTGAAGCCACCAGCACCGAGGGACGCTTGGGTCCCTTCTTCTCCGCCACCAGGGCCGCCACTCCACCAGCACCGGCCAGTTGGCCCCACTTCCACAGCGCCACCGTGGAAACCTTGAAAGCCTTCGCGATTTCAGCGGCCGAGGCCGCATGCAGGCGCACCAATTTCACGGCCGCCCAACGACGGGCGGCACCATCCCCGACATCCCAAACATCACAGAGCTGACCACGAATATAGACCTCCCCGCCCCGGTCGCCTTCAACCAGGGACACGGCCAAGCCCACCGGCACCGCCGCAGGAACCATTGACAGGGGAAGAGGCGGCTGGGCAGTCATAACAGCCATCATTCCACCCTCCATGAGACGACAAAACAGTAAGTCTATTTTATCGCAGATTGGGCAAAATTAACAGTCTTTTACCCAACAAAAACCCCGAAAAATCAACGACCACCCAAAACCGCCCCACCACCATGACCGGAGGCCTGGACCTTGGTGGGTAATATACCCATTATTGCCACTAACAAGGGCTTGATTGACTATCATATTTGAAATCACATTCACGCCGCCGCTCATGTTGGAAAAATATGCGGTGTGTAGTGGGAATGTCGTTATCTTGGTCGAGTTGAAGCAGTACCGGATCTCGGAAACGTACGAGTAAAGACGAACGCCCACGGAGTTCCTATTTTCGTTTCCATATGCATTGTCTACGCAAGTGTCGGTAAGCAACAAGGGCTTCGCGGCGGTCCCCCTGGGCTGCGGCACCTTCTTCGACGAGATGAGATAGGTTGTCGACTTTGATGGGTCAACGATCCATTTTGAGATGTCAGGGTTGTCCTGAACCCACTTCGCATCGCTGGCGGTTTGAGCTCCGTTGAGATATCGGGCTTGGATGGCGCGTGCCGTTTCAACGATGCTTGACGAATCAGGCATGTTTGATTGGTCAATCGATGAGGTGGCCCCTGAAGCGCCACCGGCCGGTACTACGATGAATCCTGCAACGACCAATGCGATGGCCGCTTTAATTAGTCCTTTTCTTCGTGAAAACATCAAATTTCACCCCCATTATGGCATCGCGTCGTCCCCGACTGGTTCAGTCCATCGTAGTGGCGATTCGCAATGTGGAATCACACTATACAGTTGTCAAATTTATGTCAAGGATTCGCACCGAATTGTAGAAGATCTCTCTAATAATTATTGGCAGGCCTGGTGACCGCTGGCAGGATTGATGCAGGGCCGCTGTGGTGGTTCAGCATCGGCCCGTCCCCTTGCCATGGCTTGATAAAGGGTTGGCCCGACCGAGGGCACGACCCGCTCGCGGCCCTGGCGTGGAGGATCTGGCGTAAACCTGTACGTGGACGGGTACATTCATGCCTACCATGGCACCACGCGCGACATCGATCCCACAGTTCCAGGTCTTCTTACCATTCGGCCGGACCCGTTGCCCACTTAGGCCAAACCAGGGCCTTCTAAGGGCCCTTCAACCATCTCATTGCGACCGAAATACGCTACCCTCGGCACAGGAATCATCCTCAACTTCGCCGCCAAGAGCATGGTGCTGGACTTCGTAGAATAGATCCCTATATTAGGAGCCCTGGTCCTAGAAGTCCTTGTGCTTGTTCCTCCTGAGCGTCAGCAAGAGAATCGCGCCTTGAACGACTATGGGTACTAAGAACATTGCGATGCCGAAGAAGACGGACCATGGACTGTTTCCCGGTTGTCCGTTGTAGACACCCCCGGGATAAAAGCGTCCCTCAAACTGGGTGGGAATGTAAAAGAAGATCAAGGCAGCAGCAAGCCCTCCGGGCCAGATCAAGGTACATATCAATTTTTCCGCAAACGTCCAGGACTTGCCAACCCACAAAAGTATGGCACCTGCAAACCAGCCAATAATCGCAAATCCCCCCAAGAGGAGCAGGCATGTAGTTAGGATGAGGTAAGCAGTCGAATCGCCGCGACTGCTCGTGCCGCCCTGATTGGTAGCGCTTGCCACTTCTTCTGGTGAACCCAATTCTTTCAGGATCGCAGAGGTGGCGTGTCCGGCTACTCGCTCTGCATGAATGTGCTCTTCCACTTCTCGTATGATCTCGTGTCGCTCCGTGTCTGGCAGCGACATGAGCCTGGAGTCAAGTTCGTCAAGATAGCGGCGTACCTGCGAGCCATCAATGGTTTCTTTCATTTGAGGGTTCCGTTCATCGTGACGTCGACTGTTTTTTTCAGAAGGTCCCATTCTGCCGTGAACTCGGCAAGTGCACTCTTGCCGGATTTAGTCAGCCTGTAGTAACGCCTGGGAGGTCCCGAGGTCGATTCTTTCCAGGTGGTATCGACAAGACCATTGCGACGCAGCCTTGCAAGGAGTGGATAAATGGTTCCAGTCCCGCCCATTAACCCACTTTGGGCGAGTTTGCGAGCCAAATCGTGTCCGTAGTAATCAGCGTCTCGCATTAGTGCCAAAACGCAATATTGTAGAACCCCTTTTCGTAGGTTTGCTAACACCTGCCCATCTGCTCCCATGCTATGCATGGTACCTGCTAATAATCCTAAACTCTAGTGAT
>NZ_JAJLOZ010000128.1:0-4348 GCF_025548615.1 Arthrobacter sp. A2-55
GGCGAGGAAGTACATCAGGGCGATGTTGACGAACAGGAGCGGCACGCCGGTGGCCACCTGGGCCGTGATGACGCCGTACTTGTTCTTCATTTCCAGCAGCGCGGACGGGACCAGGTTGAAGTTGGCCGCCATGGGCGTGCACAGGGTGCCGCAGAATCCGGCCAGCATGCCGATCGCAAACACGATGGCCGGCTGGCCGTGGAAGCCCTGCACCAGCACGGGCCAGCCGATGGCCGCCGTCATGATCGGGAACGCGGCAAAACCGTTGCCCATCAGCACCGTGAAGATGAACATGCCCACGCAGTAGACCACCACGGCGGCAATCAGGGAACCGTTCGGCAGCAAACCCTTGGCAAGCGTTCCGACGGCGGTCCCCACCCCGGCCTTCGTGAACAGGATGCCCAGGGTTGAGAGCATCTGGGGCAGCAGCGCGGCCCAGCCGATGGTTTCCAGGATGCGCCGGCCCTCCAGGACTGGGGCCAGCTTATTCTTCGGGCGCAGGATGGCGACACCGACGACGGCGGCAACCACGGCGCCGATGCCCAGGGCCACCAGCGTGGTGTGGGTGGGGTCGATGAGGGGCTTGGCGCCAATCTTGAGCACGGGTGCCAGCAGGACGACGGCGACTGTAACCACCGGCAGTGCCAAGGCGGGGATGAAGAGCTTGTTGCCGAACTTTCCGGCGAAGGCGGTCCGCTGTTCCTCCGTGGTGGTCTTGGCGCGGCCGTCGCCCAGCAGCCCCGTGCTGGCCAGGGCCACCAGAACCAGGACGGCGATGCCCAGCACCCAGGCCGGGGCGGTTTTCGCCTCAACGGCGGTGCCGTAGAAGAAGCACAGGCCAAGCAGCCCCCAGAAGGACGAGCTGCCCCAGCGGCGCGGGTGGGTTGCGTCACGGGCTATCAGGAATGCCCAGCCGACAAACAGCAGGCCAATGAGCCAGTAGATGGATTCGACGTTGATCATGCTGCTCCTCCGGCGGGGGCGGTGTGTGCGGCTGCGGACTCTTCGGCGCGGGCCTCCTGGACGGCCTTGTCCAGCTGGCGGTCAAGGCGCAGCAGGCGGAAGCCGTGGATCAGGAAGGCGCAGATGGCCGTGGGGATGGCCCAGATGGCCAGCTGCAGGGGCTCCAAGTGGAGCCCGTAGGTGGTGTCGACGAAGGTGGTGATCAGCAGAATGGAGCCGACGGCGACAAACACGTCCTCGCCAAAGAACACGCCGACATTGTCCGCCGCGGCACTGTGGCCCTTGATCTTCTCCCGCACCTTGTCCGGCACGGAGCCGTAGCGCCGCAGCGCAGCGCCCTCGGCCATGGGGAAGACCAGCGGGCGCACGGTCTGGGCGTGGCCGCCGATGCTGGTCAGGCCCACAGCGGCGGTGGCCTGGCGGATCAACAGGTAGCCGATGAGCACCCTGCCGGTGGTGAGCCGGGCCAGCTTGGAAATGAGCGCCTTGGCCTGTTCCTGCAGCCCGAACCGCTCGATCAGGCCGATGACAGGGAGCACCACCACGAAGATGGTGACGGAGCGGCTGCTGGAGAATCCGGAGCCGAAGGCGTTGAGGATCTGCAGAGGGGTCATGCCGCCCAGGAGCGCCGTGACGATGCCGGAAATGGTGACAACAAGGAGGGGGTTCAGGCGGATGGCGAAGCCAACAATCACCAGCAGGACCCCGATGAGTACAAGCATAATTATCCGTTCCTGCCGCGGCAGGAAGCCGGGCCGTTATGACGGGCGAAGTGGATCCGGTGGGCGTGCTGCCCGGGCCGGCCGGACGCCCGCCAAGGGTGGCGGCCGTCACTGTGAACTACATCATATGCTTTTGTTCAACAATCCTGCAAGTGTTTGTTGAACAATCCCGGAAAAGGTCTTAAGGGGCGACGGCGAACTGCTCCAGCAGCTCCGCCTCAGCGACGTCGAGGTAGCTGCGCAGCCTCTCGGCGGCCTCGGCCCGCTGCCCGGCGGCCAGCAGCTCGAGGAGTTCAGCATTGAGTTCCACGTAGCGGCTGTGGAAGCCCGGAGCGCTGCCCATGGCATGGAACACCAGCCGCATCTGCGCCAGCACCCGCGACATCACCTCCAGCAGCCCGGTGCTGCCCGTGCCCAGGATGAGAGCCTCGTGGAAACGCTGGTTGGCGGCGGCCATTTCCGGCACCGAGCTGCGCGCCTGGGCGTCCCGGGCCTCCGCCACCACCCGGCGGAGTTCCGCGATGTCCGGCCCGGGTCCCCAGAGGGCGGCCGCCGGCTCCAGGATGCGGCGCACGCTGTAAATCTCACGGATCTCCTCCGGCCCGGGGGAGGCGACAAACACTCCACGGTTGGGGATCCGCGTGACGATCAGCTCGCCGTCGAGCACGGTGAAGGCCTCGCGCAGGGTGTTGCGGGAAACGCCCAACGTGGCCGAGAGGGACTGTTCGGAAAGCTTGGTGCCGGGCACCAGCTGGCCCTCCGCGATGCGGCTGCGCAGCACCGAGGCCACCCATGCGCCCGTGTGGGCATGGGTGGCGGCGGATGGAAGGTCCCCGAGGGCGGCGTTCATTGGCATGGTTCCAATCTATCCAACCCGGCGGGCCATCCCGCGCACGGCAGCTAGTCGATGCGGGCTATTCGATGCGGCACACTGCCTCGCCGCGCGCAATCTGCCCGCCCACGGTGTGGGGGCCGTGCACCACGGTGCCGGCACGGTGTGCCGTGACGGTTGATTCCATCTTCATCGCTTCAAGCACGACGACGGCGTCCCCGGCCGCGACGGTGGCCCCGTCGGCTGCCGCCCACTTCACGAGCCTGCCGGTCATGGGCGCCGCCAGTACCACGGCGTCGACGGCGGGGCCACCGTCGTCCGTGGTGTCCGGGGTGCCGGCGCCGGCGATCCAGCCGGCGGTGCCGTCGCCGGCAAAACTCCCGGGGTTCCCGTTGCGCAGGCCGGCCAGCAGCCCCGCGGGCAGCCCGATCCGCAGCGCCCTGCCGTCCACGTCCACGGTCAGTTCCTCGCGCCGGCCGTCCGGCTCGGCCCGTGCGATCTCATCGGAGGCGGCCAGCGTGGCCGCGAATTCCGACTCGATCCAGGTGGTGTGCACGCCGAAGCGGCCCTCCGCGGTGAAGGCAGGGTCGCGGACCACGGCGCGGTGGAACGGCAGTACGGTGGGGAGGCCAGTGATGGCCATTTCGTCCAGGGCCACCCGGGCACGGCGCAGGGCCTGGGCGCGGTCGGCGCCGTGGACAATGAGCTTGGCCAGCAGGGAGTCGTAGTCGCCGGGCACGGTGGAGCCGCTCCGCACCCCGGAATCGACGCGAATGCCTGCCCCGGTGGGCGGCTCGAAGGCGGTGATGGTGCCGGGGCCGGGCAGGAATCCGCGGGCCGGGTCCTCGGCATTGAGGCGGAACTCAAAGGCGTGGCCCACAGCCGGCGGATCCTCCGTGAAGCTCAGCGGCTCCCCGGCGGCGATGCGGAACTGCTCGGCAACCAGGTCCACGCCGGTGGTTTCCTCCGTGATGGGGTGTTCCACCTGGAGGCGGGTGTTGACCTCCAGGAAGGAGACCGTGCCGTCATCGGCCACGAGGTACTCCACTGTGCCTGCGCCCTGGTAGCCGGCCTCCCGGCAGATGGCCTTGGCGGAGGCATGGATGCTGGCCCGCTGGGCATCGCCGAGGAATGGCGCCGGGGCCTCCTCGACCAGTTTTTGGTGGCGGCGCTGGAGGGAGCAGTCGCGCGTGCCCACCACCACCACATTGCCGTGCTGGTCCGCCAGCACCTGGGCCTCCACATGGCGGGGGCGGTCCAGGAACCGCTCCACGAAGCATTCCCCGCGCCCAAACGCGACGGTTGCCTCGCGGACGGCGGATTCAAAGGCGTCGTCAATCTCGTCCAGGGTCCGGGCAATTTTCAACCCGCGACCGCCCCCGCCGAACGCCGCCTTGATGGCGACGGGCAGGCCGAACTGCTCCGCGAACGCCCGGACCTCGGCGCCGGATCCCACGGGGCCGTCGCTGCCGGGCACCAGCGGGGCGCCGGCGCGGACGGCAATGTCGCGGGCCGTGACCTTGTTGCCCAGGTCCCGGATGGCCTGCGGCGGTGGCCCGATCCACGTCAGCCCGGCGTCGATCACGGCCTGGGCGAAGTCCGCGTTCTCGGACAGGAAGCCGTAGCCGGGGTGGACGGCGTCGGCCCCGGAGCGGACGGCCACGTCAATGAGCTTTTCGATGTTCAGGTACGTGTCCGCACCGCTTCGCCCGCCCAGCGCGTAGGCCTCGTCGGCCCGGCGCACGTGCAGGGCGTCGGCGTCGGGCTCGGAGTATACGGCAACGGACGCGAGCCCGGCATCGGCGCAGGCGCGGGCCACGCGGACGGCAAT
>NZ_JAJLOZ010000129.1:0-3580 GCF_025548615.1 Arthrobacter sp. A2-55
CGTGGGAAACTAGTGAGTGACACCCCGCCAGAGGAGAGGAACCATCCCCGGTGGATTTTTTGCACATCATCAACCAGATTAACTTTGTTATTGCGCATTCTTCCGCGCAATGGTGGGTCATCCCCATGGTTAGCCTGTTTTGCCTGATCGACGGCTTCTTCCTTTTCCTGCCCAGCGAGACCGCCATTGTGGCATTGGCTTCCATTTCGCTGCGAACCGGTTCCCCCAACATTTGGCTGCTGATTCTTGGCGCCACCATAGGCGCCATGATTGGCGACAACATTGCCTATTTCATGGGCAACAAGCTCGGCACCACCCGGTTCAAGTGGATGCGCCGGCCCCGCGGGGCCCAGGCGTTTTCGTGGGCGGGCCGGGAACTGGAAAAACGCGGGGCCATCCTGATCTTCACGGCCCGCTACATTCCCGTGGGACGCATAGCCGTGAACTTTACCGCCGGGGCCACGCACTTCCCGTGGCGCCGCTTTGTGGTCCTTGACGGCATTGCCGTGGTGACGTGGGCAGGATATTCCGTGGCCGTTGGGACGTTCGCCGGCCGCTGGGTGCACCACAATCCGCTCCTGGGTGTGGGCATCGCCATCGCCTTTGCCATTGTGATCGGGTTCATCGTGGACCACGCCATGAAAATCCTGCACCACCAGCTGGAAAAGCGCGGCAAGCTGGCCCCCCGTGCGGAACCCGGCCTCGTGGCCGCTCAGATGGTGGCTCAGGTGCAGGCCGCGGGCCGTGCGGCACCCGCCGCCGCCCAAACCGGGCCCGCCGCGGCTCAAAGCGGGCCCGCCGCCACGCAAACCGGGCCACGCGCGGCGCAACCCGCCGACGTTTCCGCCCAAGCCGGGGACGGCGCGGTGGCGGCTGGCGGCGCAACGGGAGGGACCGGCGTCGTGCATGGCGGAGAGCCTGAAGAAATACCTGAAGAAATACCCGGCGCAATGCCGGAACCGGTGCCCGGCGGCGGAGCGGCGGATACGCCGTTAGCGCACGGAACCAGCCAGAAGTAGCGCCGCAGCGCCCCGCCTCCCTAAAGTGGTGACTGTGACTAACCTAACTGAGCACCAGCACCCTGTTTCCGCCCCCGCCGCGGACATCAAATCCCTGCCCAAGGTGTCCCTCCATGACCACCTGGACGGCGGCTTGCGGCCCGCCACGATCATCGAACTTGCCGCCGAGGTGGGCCACACTTTGCCGGAAACCGATCCCGAGGCGCTGCGCAAGTGGTTCCTGGAGTCGGCCGATTCCGGCTCCCTGGTGCGCTACCTCGAGACCTTTGACCACACCATCGCCGTCATGCAGACCCATGACGCCCTGGTGCGCGTGGCCCGCGAGTTCGTTGAGGACCTGGCGGACGACGGCGTGGTGTACGGCGAAGTGCGTTGGGCACCCGAGCAGCACCTCACCAAGGGGCTGACGCTTGACGAAGTGGTTGAGGCCGTCCAGCAAGGCCTCGAGGAAGGCATGGACAACGTCGACGAGGCCGGCGGCTACATCGAGGTGGGCCAGCTGGTCACCGCCATGCGCCATGCGGACCGCGGCTCCGAGATCGCGCAGCTGGCCGTGCGCCACCGCGACAACGGCGTGGTTGGCTTTGACATTGCCGGCGCCGAGGACGGCTTCCTGCCCTCCCGCTTCACCGAGGCGTTCACCTACCTGGCCGAGAACAACTTCCCCGCCACCGTCCACGCCGGCGAGGCCGCCGGGCTGGACAGCATCCAGGACGCGCTGGTCCACGGCCGCGCGCTGCGCCTGGGCCACGGCGTCCGCATTGCCGAGGACATCCACCTGGACGTGGTTCAGGAAGACGGGCACGACGTCGGCACGGTCACCTTGGGCGATTTGGCCCAGTGGGTGCGCGACCGGCAGATCCCGCTGGAGCTGTGCCCGTCGTCGAACCTGCAGACCGGGGCCATTGCCGCCTTTGGCACCACGATTTCCGAACACCCCATCGACCTGCTGCACCAGCTGGGCTTCAACGTCACGGTCAACACCGACAACCGCCTCATGAGCGGGGTGACGCTGACGGGCGAGTTTGAGCTGCTGCGCGACACCTTCGGCTACGACCTGGACACCATGCTGGAGCTGACGCTGAACGCCGTGCACGCCGCGTTCCTGCCGATCGAGGCGCGCGAGCAGCTGGCCGACTACATCATCGAGTGCTACGACGATCTGTTCGACGACGAGGATGACGAGGGGTCCGGCGACGGCGACGAGTCCGAGGGCAACGGGTCCGACGGGTCCTACGGGTCCGACGGCGACGAGGGTTAAGACGGACACTGGGGCAGGCGGCGCCGCCGTCGAACGCCTGGCGGAGGTCATCGCGCAACTGCGGCGGCACTGCAAGTGGACGGCGGCGCTGACACACGAATCGCTCATGGCCTACCTCATCGAGGAAGCTTATGAGCTGGCGGACGTGGTTGAGGCGCCGGGCCCCCTCGACGCCGACGCGCTGAAGGGCGAGCTCGGCGACGTGCTTTACCAGGTCATGCTCCATTCCCTGCTGCAGTCCGAGACCGGCGGATTCACCCTGGCCGACGTGGCGGAGACCCTGCGGGCAAAGCTGGTCCGGCGCAACAGCCACGTTTTCCGCCCGGACGGGTCGCTGCAGGACCACTTTCCGGAGTGCATCGCGGAGATTGAACGAAGCTACGAGGCGGCCAAGGCGGTTGAGAAGCCGCGGGGACATTCGGTTTTTGACTCGCTCCCGGCGTCCCTGCCGGCTCTTTCCCTCGCGGCCAAAACCCTGGACCGCGTGGAGGGCCGCGCCGATGGCCGGGCCAGTCGAGCCCAGGGGGACCCGCCGCAAACGGAGAATGAGCTCGGCGAGCTGCTGTTCGACGTGGTGAGGGCCGCCCGGGCGCAGGGCCTGGATGCGGAGCGGGCACTGCGGACGGCTGTCCGCAGGTTCCAGCAGCCCTAGCCCGCTCGGTCAGCGGGGGGGAAGCACGACGGCGGCGAGGCGGCGGCGAGGCTGCGCGTGCGGCGAGGCGTCGCATGCTGGACCAAGCAAACCACATTGCCGAACGGGCATTTAACGTGGATGTTTGCAGCAAACATCCACGTTAAGTGTCCGTTCGGCGTGGGGCGTAGGGGGTAATGCCGGACGAGGGGCCCGTGTCGGGGATCGATGGTGCAGCTCCTGCGGGTATGGAGAGGTGTCGGGGATCGATGGTGCAGCTCCTGCGGGTATGGAGAGGTGTCGGGGATCGATGGTGCAGCTCCTGCGGGTATGGAGAGGTGTCGGGGTGTCGATGGTGCAGCTCCTGCGGGTATGGAGAGGTGTCGGGGATCGATGGTGCAGCTCCTGCGGGTATGGAGAGGTGTCGGGGATCGATGGTGCAGCTCCTGCGGGCATGGAGAGGTGTCGGGGATCGATGGTGCAGCTCCTGCGGGCATGGAGAGGTGTCGGGGATCGATGGTGCACCTCCTGCGGGCATGGAGAGGTGTCGGGGATCGATGGTGCACCTCCTGCGGGCAAACCGTCGTCCAGCTCGCAGGAGCTGCTCTGCCGATTCGAATCGGATTTGGAACCCGGAATTTCTTCGCCAACCGGCACTTAACGTGGATG